>QIDW01000057.1 GCA_003230435.1 Acidimicrobiia bacterium
GGGCACAGCGACTTGGCCCCATTTGACCCCTATGTGCCCCAGATCACCGGTTTTCTCGACCGCCACCTCAGAGTGTCTGTGCCTCCATCAGAAGGTCGGAGTACTGGTCCCTGACCACCTTCTTGTCGAACTTGCCGGTCCCGGTCTTCGGGATCTCGTCGATGAAGACGACTTTGTCAGGCAACCACCAGTCGGCGACACGGCCATCGAGGTGGTCCAGCAGCTCCTGCTCCGTCACGTCAGACCCCTCCACCCTGACCACGAATGCCGCCGGGCGTTCCTGCCACTTGACGTGCTTCAAGCCGACCACGGTGGCCTCTGCTACTTGAGCGTGAGCCATCAACTCGTTCTCGAGGTCCAACGAGGAGATCCACTCCCCTCCTGACTTGATGACATCCTTCGAACGATCGGTGATCCGGATGTGGTGATCTTGCAAACGTCACCGGTCCTGAGCCACCCGTCCACGAACGACTCCGCCGTGCGATCGTCCTTGTAGTACTCGGCAGCTATCCAGGGCCCCCGAATCAGGAGCTCGCCGAATGCCTCGCCGTCGTGGGGAAGTTCCTCCCCCTCTTCATCGACGATTTTCACCTGGAGACCGGCGACGGGAATCCCCGCTGTTTCCAATCGGTCCAGTTGATCATCCAGATCCCAAGTCTCCATATGCGGCTTGAGCACCGATGTCGAAGCGATCGGGTTGGTCTCGGTCATGCCCCACCCCTGAATCAGCCGAATCCCACGCTGTGTCGAATACCACTCGATCATCGACCTGGGCACCGCCGAGCCACCACAGAGGAAAGCGCGGATCGAGGAAGTATCGATCTCCGGGTGTGCCATCAGGTGTTGCTGAATCCCCAGCCAGACCGTCGGAACCCCGGCGCTGAACGTCACCTTCTCGTCAACGAAGAGCTTGACGATGCCCTCCGGTGAGAGATCCGGCCCCGGATATGTCAGCTTGGCTCCCTGGGTGACGGCCTCGTACGGGTAGCCCCATGCGGCTGCATGGAACATTGGGACCACTGGCAACACGTTGTCGGTTGGCCCCATGGCGAGGTTGGCCAGGTTGGAGATCGTGTGGATGTATGTGGACCGTTGGGTGTAGGCCACGCCCTTGGGTTGTCCGGTCGTGCCCGAGCTGTAACAGAGCATCATCGGCGACCGCTCATCGAGCAGTGGCCACTGGCCATGCTGGGCTTGGTCGCCGATCAAGTCTTCGTACGCGATCGACCCGGGCAGGGCATCACTTGGCTGGTCGCCCAGGATCACCCAGGTCTCGACAGTCTCGAGTTTCTCGGCGAGCGGAGCAATGAGCGGAACCAGGTCGGGATCGACGAAGATCACTTTGTCCTCGGCATGGTTGACGATGTAGACGATCTGGTCGGCGAACAGCCGCAGATTGATCGTGTGACAGAGGCGCCCGGTGTTCGCTGTCGCCCAGTACAGCTCATGATGTCTCTGGTTGTTCCAGGCAAAGGTGCCAACGGCATCCCCAACCTCGAGACCCAAGGAGTCCATTGCAGAGGCGAGCTTGCGCACGCGAACGTCGGTGGATCCGTAACTCGATCGCGAAATCGACCTGTCTGACTCGACCGAAACGATCTCCTGATCTGGATGGATCCAGACCGCATGGTCGTAGAGAGTGGACATCAGGAGCGGAAAGTCGTCCTGCATATGTGGCATCAGCTACCTCCGATAAGCCTGTTCTTCTCGGTTTCGAACTCTACGTCAGTCAGCTTTCCCTCGTCATGGAGACGAGAGAGCTTGTCGAGTTGGGAAGCGGTTGACTCAGTGGTCGATGTGGCCGAACCGCCCTCCATCTGAAGTTTTCGCTGCTCACGCACGCGATAAATGAGGGACTGGACTTCCTCCGGTGCGGGGATGTCACGGTATCGCGTCTGTCCATGAGTGCCGGCCGACTCGATGAGCAGGTCGCCGGTCTTGAAGATCCGCTCGAAGATCGTCTGGCTGAAGGCGACGTCGTTGATCACCTCGAGGGGGATCTCCTTCCCCCGTTTGGCGATCCATCCAGCGCGATAGATGACCCGCTCATTTGTGACGACGTGATGGGTGGTCAGCCATCTGGTGACACCGCGAGCGATGAGAACAAGAACGCCGACGAGCACAGCGGCGACCAACCAGCCTGGCGTGTTCGCCGCTAGAAGCAGCGTGGCGAGCACGATGCCACCCAAGACCAGGAGACCCTCCTTGATGAGGCGGGACCAATGGGGGCGAAACTGTGTCTCTATCTTCTCACCGGAACTGAGAAGTCGCTCGGGGTAGCTCATGGGCGCGGAGCCTAACGGTGGGCCTTGGGCCCATGCCTGTCCAGACGCGAGAAACCCCGAGGGAGTCCTGGCCGAAGCCTCAACCCTCTCGGGGTTCTCTATCCCGGTCGTCGTCCGGCCGGGGACCGAACTCCGCTCGGGTTTCGCCGTTGGCCTAAACCAGCGGCTGTGCGATCCGAAGATCGCGGTGCGATCCGAAGACCGCTCTCCCCGTTTCCGAGGAGTGTGCAGACCTTTCGGCCTGCTAGCCGTCAATCCGCTCGACGATCCCGAAGGATCCCCGCTCGGCCTGCCGGCCACCCGCTGCCTCCGGTTTCCCTTTGGCTCCGGGTTGAACCTTCCGTCCGGTCTCCCGTCCTTCCGGTTCAGCCATCCGTCCGGTTTCCCTTCCTTCTGGCTTCGGCCTTTCGTCCGGTTTCCCGTCCTTCCAGCCTGACCTTCCCGGCGGTCTCCCGTCGTTCTGGCCCGTCGTAGGGTTTCCCCGGCGACGTGATCGGAAAAGTAGACCATCACCA
>QIDW01000105.1 GCA_003230435.1 Acidimicrobiia bacterium
AGGACGAGGCCATCGCACTACTTCTGTCAGAAGTCGGCACGGCTCGCGGTGATGCGACCTCCTATCTGGACGACCTCAAGCGAGTTGCCGCTGACTTCGACAACTACCGCAAGAGGTCACAGCGCGACCAAGCTGTCATGCACGAACGGGCGACGGAGAAAATCGTCGAGGGTCTCCTGCCGGTGCTCGATACGTTTGACGCCGCCCTCGCAACGGAGGCCGGCACCGAAGTGGAGAAGCAGCTCTACTCGGGGATGATCAACACTCGCAGCCAGCTCCTGAGCGCTCTGGAGGCCGCTGGACTCGAAGTGATCCCAACCTTCGGCGAGCCCTTCGACCCTGAGATTCACGAGCCGGCAGGAGCGCCTGTTGGTAGCGGCCAATTGGTTGTCGGACAGGAACTGCGCCGCGGTTATCGGCTGAACGGGAAGGTGATCAGAGCCGCGCTCGTTGCACTGGAAGTGAAGGAATGAACCGAGACTGGATCGAGAAGGACTTCTACAAGACCCTTGGCGTGGGTGATGAGGCATCTGCCGAAGAGATAAAGAAGTCCTATCGGAAGCTGGCGCAGAAGTATCACCCCGATACCAACGGGGGTGACACCGGAGCCGAGGAGAAGTTCAAGGAAATCTCCGAGGCCTACGCCACGCTGTCCAGCGCCGAGCAACGCAAGGAGTACGACCAGGTCCGTCGTGTCGCCGGATCGGGCGGCTTCCAGGGTTTTAGAGGCCAGCCCGGTGGATTCGGCGGATATGGCGGTCAGCAGGTCAGGGTTGAAGACCTCCAGGACCTTCTCGGCGGATTCGGGGGCGCGGGTGATCTCTTCGGGTTTGGATCGGGGTCGAGGAGCGGCCCTTCCCGCGGGCAAGACCTCCAAACCGAGCTGACGATCAGTTTCGATGATGCGGCCCATGGGACCACCACGGCAGTGAAAGTCAGAGGCGCCACCACGTGTTCGCGCTGTGGCGGTGTGGGCGCCGAGCCGGGGACGTCGGTGACGACGTGCCCCACCTGTGGTGGTCGTGGAGTCGTGGCCCAGAACCAGGGTTTCTTCTCCTTCTCTCAGCCGTGCCCGCAATGTCGGGGAGCCGGTCGACTGATTGAGACGCCATGCAGCACCTGCCACGGAAGTGGATCGGAGAACAGAACTCGCGAGGTGAAACTCAAGATTCCAGCAGGCGTCAGTGACGGTTCAACGCTGCGACTGAGAGGCAAGGGCGGTCCAGGAGCCAACGGTGGTCCGTCGGGCGACTTGCTGGTGCGCCTACGCGTCGCGACAAGTCGTACCTTTGGACGCAAAGGCAACGACCTCACGCTGACGATCCCGATCACCTACACAGAAGCCGCCCTCGGCACCAAGATCGACGTGCCGACCCTCAACGGAGGTGTCAAGGTAAAAGTGCCGGCGGGCACACCAACAGGCAAGACCTTTCGAGTACGCGGCAAAGGGATAGACCCAGATCGGGGCCGATCAGGGGACCTTTTGGTGACAGTCCAGGTCGCCGTACCCAACAAGCTCTCACGCGCCGAGAAGAAACTCCTCGAGGAACTCGCCACCCACGAAACCGATGACATCCGGGCTCATCTGAGATGATTGGAGAACCAGATCGATGACTGAGACCACAAGAGCCGTCTTCGTAATCTCGGTGGCAGCCGAGCTCGCCGGGATGCACCCCCAGACCCTGCGCATCTACGAGCGCAAGGGCTTGCTTGACCCTTTCCGAACACCGGGCGGCACACGACGCTACTCACAGGAGGACATAGAGCAGCTCCAACTGATCCAGGAGTTGACCAGTCAGGGTCTCAACCTCGAAGGCGTGAAACGTGTGCTCTCTCTTCAGGAGGAGAACAGGCGACTCAAAAAGAAGCTCGACCGGCTTCGCGACAAACTCGAGGAAATCGAGGAGGCGTCTGAGAAGCGGCTCGAGGATCTGGAACGGTCCTTCCGTCATGAGATCGTTCTGAGAAGCCAGGTGCGACCGATGTATGGGCAAGGAAAATAGTGGCAGACAGTTATAGCGGGCCGGTGCGGATCCTCGGCAGCGACGGCATCCTCCTCACCACAGGCGCTGCCGCCCTGGAAAGTGATCCGGAGGCAGGCAATTGGAAGGGGGTGTTGGCGACCCTGCGAGGCACTGCCGTGGCCGGCAAGGCATTAGTCGTCGAGATCGAGATCCCTGACGGAGAACGTGGGAGAGCCCAGTTGACACCTCACGGTGATAACGGCGAGAAGGCAACATCTGCAGTGGTTGGACTGGGCAGCCAGCCCTTCTAGGGGTGGGTCCACGAACCTCAGGTAGTTAGACCCGCATATGGGTCTAACGGCCTCGAGAACACGGTCAGAGCTGTCATCGATCCGACCACTGTGGCGACGTAGAACTTCTGCCGGTCGTGGGTCCACGAACCTCAGGTAGTTAGACCCGCATATGGGTCTAACGGCCTCGAGAACACGGTCAGGACGCCGGCCACG
>QIDW01000362.1 GCA_003230435.1 Acidimicrobiia bacterium
CGACCCGACTTGTCACCACCGAGGAGCGACCCGTGCCCCTCGAATCGATGTACATGCTCAAGGATCGCATGGGATCACATGCACTCCACTTCCTGCCCACCTTTGTGACCAGAGATGGGCGCCGCCGCTCCAATCCACGACTGGAGCACCTGGCAGGCCTGGAGAGGGGGAGAAAGCGTCGTTTCAAGACACCCAACCGCGAAGAGACGATCGAAGCCCTGGCATCGGAAGACATGCTCCCAGCCATCTACTTCATCTTCTCTCGAGCGGGCTGTGATGCCGCAGCGAATCGCCTGGTCGACGCTCGAGTGAGACTCACCAACCCGGATGAAAGGCAGGCCATACGCGAAATTGCGGAGGAGCGGACCTCTCATCTAGGGGACGACGATCTCGAAGTCCTCGGTTACGAGCGGTGGGCAGTTGCCCTCGAGGCCGGTGTCGCCTCGCATCACGCCGGGCTGGTCCCTGCTTTCAAGGAGGCCGTCGAAGAGCTCTTCGAACTGGGATATCTGAAAGTGGTCTTTGCCACTGAGACCCTGGCGCTTGGAATCAACATGCCGGCCCGCTCCGTGGTCATTGAGAATCTCTCCAAGTTCAACGGGGAGAGTCACGAACTTCTTCGTCCCGGGGACTACACACAATTGACCGGGCGGGCGGGACGAAGGGGAATCGACGTCGAGGGTTTTGGAGTGTTGCTTCATTCGCCGTTTGTCCGGTTCAACCAGGTGACAGAGATTGCCTCCATCGGAGCTCACGAGCTCCGATCTAGCTTTCGGCCCACCTACAACATGACGGCAAATCTCATAGCCAACTACCGACAGGACGAGACAGAGGCTCTTCTCGAAGCATCATTTGCTGCCTTCCAGCGGGAGGACGACAAGGCCGATGCCGGAGAGGCCATCGTCGCGCTCGGGCATCAATTGGCGAACGAGGAGTCTCAAGCCGAGTGTGAGCGGGGTTCGGTCGAGGAGTACCTGACCCTGATCGAGGCGCTCGACCCGAAACAGCACCATGACGGGATCGCTGCGACGTTGAGCACGGGCGATGTGTTGGACATTGTCGGGGGTTCTCGCGATGGTCGTTATGCAGTGCTCAAGAGGCTTGCACGTAAGAATGGCAATGCCCGCTACCTGGTTCTCTCCACTTCAGGCCGGGTCTCAACGGTCGGCTCTCGGGAGATCCCGAGCGCAAGCCGCCGAGCGGGCAAACTCGATCTGCCCACGCCATTCAAGCCTCGAGATCGGCGGTTCATCCAGGAGACGCTGCGGCGCCTACGGAAAGTCCCGCCGGTTGTTTCCGACCGATCGCCGCAGAGAAAGATGTTGGTCGAGCACCCGGTCGCAGAGTGTCCCGACGCGTCTCGTCATCTGGCTGCCTTGAGACGTGCCCATCGACTGAGGCGGCGTCTCGAGCAGCACAAGGCATTGCGGCTGAGCTCAGGGTTCGGTCTTGTCGAGGAGTTCCAAGCGATCCAGCAACTGCTCGAAGAGCTTGGTTACACCGAGGGTTGGTCTCTGACGGCCAGAGGTGAACGGTTGCGAAGGATCTATAACGAAACCGACCTGCTTCTGGCCGAAGCCGTGGAGAGGGGGTTCCTCTACGGGCTCGAACCCGCGGAGCTCGCATCCGTGCTGTCAGCGTTCGTTTACGAACCACGGACCGACCAGGCGTCGGTGGCCGAGTGGCCCACTGCGGAAATAGCGGCCCGATGGTCAGACTGACCAAACGGGAGAGGGGTCTGAGACTTTCGCCGACCAGGCGCCCGGACCCTGGTTTTGGCATCCTTGCCTATCTTTGGGCAAGCGAGGTGGCTTTCGATGACCTACCGACACATGGCATGGCGCCAGGCGATTTCGTGCGCGTCTCCCGCCAACTCTCGGATCTGCTTCGACAGATCCGAGACGGAGTCTCCGAACTTCGAGAAGACGCTATGACCGCGCTCATCTCAGTAGACCGGGGAGTCGTAGCAGCCCAGGGAGCGGGCTGATGCGCAAATGGCTCGTAGTCGTGAATCAGGCGGCCGGCCGCAAGGCGATAAGGCTGGAGCATGTACAGGAGGCCCTGAGCGCCGCGTCGGTCGACGCCGACATGGTTGTGCCCGGCTCCCGAGCCGAAACGGAAGAAGCACTGAAGACAGCCGCCGCCGAAGGGAGGACTCACTTTGTCTTGGTCGGGGGTGACGGCACGGTCAACTTGGGGGTCAATGTTCTCTTGAACCTCGATCTGGGCGAGCCACCAACCATCGGGATTCTTCCCGCCGGCGCCGGCTGCGACTTACTTCGCACCTTTGGGCTCCCACAGGAGTTGGGTGCTGCGGCCAAACACCTAACCACCGGTGATACGTACACCATCGACGTGGTGACCCTCGAGGGCTCATGGGGTCGGCGTTACTTCGTCAACGTTGCCCAGGTCGGAGTGGGTGCCGCCGCGGCCGAAACAGCACCCAAGATCACGCGCAAACTCGGCGTGTTCCGGTACCCCCTCGCCTTTGCCGTTCGCCTGCCCAGGTTTCCAAAGGCGAATGTGACTGTTACAACAGAGCGTCGCACGTATGAATCGGAGGCCCTTGCAGTGATCATGGCGAACGCACAGTTCTTTGCCGGCGGATGGAATGTGGCGCCCAAAGCCACGTTGGTCGATGGAGTTCTGGATATCCAGATAATCAACGCCAGCAAGGCGCAGGCTCCCGCAATCGTTCCGAAACTGATCAAAGGGACCCATCTTCTGGACCCGTCGGTTCGACGGTTCACCGCCGCCGAATTCAAGATCGAGACCGAGCCGACGTGGCCTCTGGAAGCAGATGGTGATTTGGTCGGGAATACGACAGTCTCGGGTCGGGTTGTCCCCGCCGCGATACATCTCAAAATCTGATCGAGCTTGACTTATACTCCCGCGCCGTCGGGACCTACCCCGTTTGGAAATGGCACAAAAGAAAACCTCTGACACCACAAAAGAGAAAGCCAGCGACCCCAGGGAGCTGGAGAACCTCAGGAACGATGACCAAGTCGAATCTGAAGATGAGGAAGTCGAGGAGGACGCCTACGAGGCCGAAGCAGATGCCGACGACTATGACGACGATGACGACGACGACGACGACGACGACAAAAGCTCCGACGACGACAAAAGCTCCGACGACGACCACGACGAGGAAACGGCTGAGGCCCTCGAAGAGCTGGAGTCCCAGGAGCTTGAACTGAACGAGGACGAGGAGAGCGAAGCGCTACTCGTCGATGAGGTCAAAGAGCTTCGTGCCATGCGGCGCGAGGAGTTGACCATGAATGTGGATGCACAGAGCCAGAAATCGGACGAGTTTGTCTGCCAGTCGTGTTTCATGGTGAAGCGGGTCAGCCAGATGGCCAACAAGCGCAAAATGATCTGCCAGGACTGTGTCGCCTGAACGGGTCACGGTCGTCGTACCCACCTACAACGAGCGCGAGAACCTTCCCGACCTGACCCGATCTGTCACCGACCTTGGGTACAACGTTCTCGTAGTTGATGATGCCTCCCCCGACGGAACGGGTGACATTGCCGACCGGCTGAGCCGAGACAACCAACGGATATCGGTCATGCATCGCACTGCAAAGGAAGGGCTCGGCCCCGCCTATGCCGCTGCTTTCGACCACCTTCTTTCCGGCGACACAGAAGTTGTCGTCGAAATGGACGCCGACTTCAGCCACGATCCGGCCGACCTACCCCGACTGGTCAAGGCGATCGAAGAAGGAGCTGACCTGGCGATTGGCTCCCGATATGTGCCAGGCGGGTCGACTCCTGATTGGCCGGTTCATCGCCGTCTCATCTCCCGAGCCGGGAATCGCTACGCAAGAGTGATGCTCGGCACACCGATTCATGACTCAACCGCCGGCTTCAGGGCCTTCACGCGAACGGCTCTGGCCCGTCTGCCGTATCAGGACGCCGAGGCTTCGGGGTATGGCTTTCAGGTCGAGATGGCCTGGCGGGCACATCAACGAGGTCTGGCAATCGTCGAAGTTCCGATCAGCTTCAAGGATCGAAAGCGGGGGACTTCCAAGATGGGCCTGAGAATCGTCGCCGAAGCTATGTGGCTTGTGACAGTCTGGGGATTAGGACGGCTCTGGCGAGCCCTACCGTTCACCCGTCCATGAGAGTCGCCGCAAGGAGAGCATCGTCAGACGACATTGACGTC
>QIDW01000450.1 GCA_003230435.1 Acidimicrobiia bacterium
GCGACGGGTTCGTAGCATCTGGGGTGCCGGCTGGCGGGCTCGCTAAGTGCCTGCTGCCCTTCCGGGTTGGCTTTCTATCGAAGTGCTTGCTGGCCGGTGTCCCTGCTGGGGTGTGGCTCGAAAGAGGCGAGAACACTATCGACCCGAATCAGGAGTGCCCACCTCGGTTCCGTCGTCTCAAGGAAAGGCATTGTTATGACGATGATCGGGATCGATCCGCACAAGGCGACCCATACGGCGGTCGCTATTGATGACAACGAGGACGTGGTTGACGAGTTCACGCTCCGAGCCTCGAGTCGCCAGGTTCAGCGTCTCCGGGATTGGGCTGACGGGTTTGAGAGGCGGGAGTGGGCGGTCGAGTCAGCGAACGGCCTCGGCTATCTCGTTGCTCAGCAGCTCGTCGCAGCGGGTGAGACGGTGTTCGATGTGCCGCCGATGCTTGCGTCGCGGGTCCGGGTGTTGGGTTCGGGAAGGTCGCAGAAGAACGATCCGAACGACGCCCGCTCGATAGCGATCGCCGCGCTGCGTTCAGATCGCCTGGCTGTGGTCCGCCCGGATGATCACGCCCGGGTGTTGCGTCTGTTGGTGAAACGGCATCGGGATATGGCCAGGCTGCGGGCGAAGCACGCCAGCCGTCTCCATGCGTTGCTGGGTGAGCTCCGCCCGGGCGGCGTCGTCTCGCCGATCAGTGCTGGCAAGGCAAACCGGCTGATCGACCGTATCACGGTCGACGACGAGGTGACCCGCCATCGGGTCCTAATCGCCCGAGAGCTCGCCGATGACATCACCCGACTCGACGCAACACTGGCCGCGTCGAAACGGCGGGTTGCCGCAGCCGTGGAAGCGTCACGGACAACGCTGACCGATATTGCGGGGATCGGTCCGATCTGTGCGGCGATCATCATTGGATACGGCGGCGACGTGACCCGGTTTCCAACCAAAGGACACTTCGCGACCTACAACGGCACCGCACCGATCGACGCGTCATCCGGGGACAACACGAGGCACCGTCTCAACACGAGAGGGAACCGCAGACTCAACCACGCGATCCACATCGCCGCAGTCACCCAGCTCCGCTACGACACGCCAGGCCGCGTCTACTACGACAAGAAGATCGCTGAGGGGAAGACGACGAAGGAGGCCATTCGGGCGTTGAAACGGCGCATCTCCGACGTCGTCTACCGGCACCTCATCGCCGATACCCACCGGACTCGCATCGACTGAACAAGAAAGCGGGTCCGGGAGGACACCCAGGAACGTCTCCGTAGTCCAGCGTGGCCGGCTCGCATCCTGATCACCGGCTCTTCGGACAAGTCACTTCCCGGACCCGACACCAACAATACGTCAATCCTGCCTCGGCGTCAGGGGTCCGACCTCACGCGCCCAGAACCACCTCGAAACTCCCTCTTGACACAAAGAGGCTTCCTTATGGGCGGCTGGGTATGGTTCACCGATATGACACGAATCGACGAACTCGACGATCCCACCTCACCTGATGGCAAGGACGTTCTTGTCCCGCCGAGTCGTACCGACTGGCGCGGATGGCTCGCCTCAAACGCCGACCGGCAGGAGGGTCTCTGGATCGTTTACCACAAGAAGTCGAGCAGCCTCGATGGTCCGGTCTATGAGGACCTGGTCGAGGAAGCACTGTGCTATGGGTGGATCGACAGTCGGGTCCGGCGGATCGACGACGACCGGGTGATGCAGTGGTTCTCGCCTCGTCGAGAGGGTGGATTGTGGTCGGCACTGAACAAGGAGCGGATTGATCGGCTGATTTCCGCAGGACGCATGACCGAGATCGGTCAGGCAGCCATCGAGCGAGCCAAGGCTGACGGTTCGTGGTCCCAGCTAGACGACGTCGATGCCCTCGTCGTTCCCCCTGATCTGCAAACGGCCCTTGAGGCCGCTCCTGAGGCGATGACCGCTTATCAAGCCCTCGGCGACTCAGCCAAGAAGCAGTACCTCTGGTGGATTCACTCGGCTAAACGGCTAGCAACCCGTGCCAACCGGATTGAAGAAACGATCCGCAGGCTCTCATCCGAGGAGTAGTCCCGCCCATATCCGGCATTCGGCGCTAGCGGTAGGCCGAACGGCTCGCAAGGAATCTTCATGCGACAGCGAGTTCGAACACAAACGGCAGACCGGTCACCTGTTCGACGCGGCGCTTCGGGTACACGGGATAGCTGCTGGTCCCGTCGGTGAATAGGTGCGAGACTGGTGGCGGTGTTCAGCATTCACGCCTCAACCTCTGGAGGTCCTCCCACGCGGCGCCTATACGGCGCCTATCAGTCCGGAAACCAGGGAATACGCAGCCGAACGCGTTGGGACGCAACGGGACGAAAACCCAATGGACACAAGGGTTTCTGCGATAACGGGGGATAGGGCGGGATCACTCGGGATGGGGTTTCGTGGACTGGCAGTCAAGGGGTCAGGGGTTCGAATCCCCTCAGCTCCACGGGAGAG
>QIDW01000331.1 GCA_003230435.1 Acidimicrobiia bacterium
CCGGTCCATTCGCCGGGTTCTCCGCCGTCGAGCCGTGGCTCCCCATCACGGAAGACTACGAGACTCGCAACGTCGCGGTCCAGGCCGGTGAGCCCGTGTCGTTGCTGAACCTGTACCGCGCTCTCCTTCGCTACCGCCGTGACACTCCTGCGCTGCTGTCCGGCAGCTACGAAACGTTCCCTGCACCAGGGGGCTGCTTTGCCTACGTGCGGCGCCATGAGAGTGGAGATCGTCTTGTTGCGCTCAACTTCACTTCAGAACCGTTGCACCTCGATACACAAACGATGCGCGGGTCGATAGCCTTGTCGACGCACCGGGATCGTGGTGGATCCTTTGTCGAATCGTTCAGCCTTCGCCCGGATGAGGGCGTCATCCTGGAGGTCGAGTCATGACCGTAGCTATGTCCGATCACCGCGTCCTGCTCCGTCCGGACGATCTTGAGCCACTCAGCCCCGAGCGCACGATCGTCGGCGTCTTCAATCCGGCGGCAACGAGGCTCGGTGACGAAATCGTTCTTCTCATCCGTGTAGCCGAGTGGCCTGCACCCGTTGGATCGGATGTGCTTCTATCACCCCGGATGGAGCCTCGCGACGGACTGCCGAGCTGGGTTGTCGACACCTTTCCCAGGAACGGCGCCGACACGCATGATCCCAGGGTGTTCCGGTTGCCCGAAGGCCGCATGCGGCTCCCCCACCTGTCGCACCTTCGCGTTGTGCGCCTGGCACCAGACGGCGGCACAGTTCTCGACGTCTCCACAGTGCCAGAACTGCTCCCCACCGAGCCCTGGGAGGAACTCGGTATCGAGGATCCGCGCATCACACAGGTCGGCGACCTGTTCTATGTGACGTATGTCGCAATCAGCAGACACCTGGGAATAGCCACCGCCCTGATGTCGACGCGAGATTTCCGAACCTTCACGCGTCACGGGATCATCTTCACGTCAGAGAACAAGGATGTCGTGATGCTGCCGTCCCGCCTCGAAGGAGAACTGATGGCCTTTCACCGGCCGATGCCATGTTCTTCGGTGGGCGCTCCGTCGATCATCTCGGCCCGATCGCCTGACGGACTGCATTGGGGCAGGCATCGTCTGGTTCTGGCTCCCCGTCCCGGGATGTGGGACTGCGTCAAGGTTGGCGCAGGCGCACCGCCGATGCGCGTGCCGGAGGGATGGCTTCTCATCTACCACGGCGTTGACGTCGCCAGCTCCGGCAGCCCGGTCGGAACGTACCGAGCTGGGGCGGCATTGCTCGATGCGGAAGATCCCAGCCGTGTCCTGGCCAGATCAGACGAGCCGATGGTCGAGCCGGAGCGTGCACACGAGGTGTCCGGCTTCGTCCCGAACGTCATCTTTCCGACGGGTCTCGTTGCTGACGGCGAAGACGACATGCTGCTCTTCAGCGGGGCGGCGGATGAGGTGACGACCATGTCACGCCTCAGCGTAAGATCCGTCCTCGACCATTTGGGAGTGAGAACAACGTGAGGCTCCAGCGCCACGAGGCGAACCCGATTCTATTGCCAGATCCTGCGACTCCGTGGGAGGCCTTCAACGTCTACAACCCTTCCGTGATCCACCGGGACGGACTGTTCCACATGTGGTACCGGGCCCAGGGCGTCGACCGGATCAGTCGTATCGGATACGCCGTGAGCGCGGACGGTGTTCGATGGAACCGGCTCCGTCAGCCCGTCCTCGAGCCGAAGGGTGCGATCGACAGGCAGGGAGTCGAGGACCCGCGAGTGACCGAACTCGACGGCACGTTCTACATGGGCTACACGGCGTTCGGCACCAACGGGAACCGCGAACAATCCACGACCCCGATGTTCGCTCGCAGCGACAACCTGATCAGCTGGGAGCCGATCGGTCCCATGGTTCGCGGCGAGGACAACAAGGATCACTTCCTGCTCCCAGCCAAACTGGGGGGCCGATTCGTTGCCTTCCACCGCCGTCCACCCTCGATCTGGCTCGCTGAGTCAGACGATCTCGTGCATTGGCCGGAGGAGGACATGCAGTCCATCATGTCACCGAGGCCCGAAAACGGGTGGGATTCGAAGCGTGTCGGAGGCAACGGTCCCCCGATCGAAACGGAGCACGGGTGGGTGACTCTGTACCACGCCTACGACGAAAAGCGCATCTACCGGATTGGTGTCTGTCTACT
This sequence comes from Acidimicrobiia bacterium, assembly GCA_003230435.1. GTDB lineage: Bacteria > Actinomycetota > Acidimicrobiia > Spongiisociales > ZC4RG35 > SZUA-217. Next base: position 2,154 of record QIDW01000331.1, read on the forward strand.
CGACCTCGAGAATCCCGCGGTTGTCATCAACCGGCCGAAGGAACCGATACTCGAACCAGAAGAGGAATGGGAGCTGGAAGGCGACGTGCCAAACGTTGTGTTCTCGGCCGCAAACCCGGTCGTCGACGGAACGGTCTACGTCTACTACGGAGCAGCCGACCACGTGATCGGGCTGGCCACAGTTCCACTCGACGACATCATCGAATTCGCCCGATTCGGGTAACAAGATACGGAGGAAACCATGGCTGAAATCGTTCTCGAAGACCTGGGGAAGATCTATCCGGATGG
>QIDW01000310.1 GCA_003230435.1 Acidimicrobiia bacterium
ACGGGTACCAGGTGATCCAGGGGTATTACGCGCTGGGCAACGGCGGGCTCTTTGGTGTCGGCCTTGGAGCGAGTCGGGCGCGGTGGTTCTACCTTCCCAATGCACACACCGATTTCATCTTCGCCATCATCGGGGAGGAGACGGGCCTGGTCGGCGGTCTCACCGTGCTCGGTCTGTTCGTCGTCCTTGGACTAGCCGGCTGGCTGGTGACAGCGCGGGCCCCCGACCCGTTTGGTCGGATGGTCGCCGCAGGGATCACTGTGTGGCTCTCATTCCAGGCTTTGGTGAACATTGGCGGCGTTCTGGGCGTGGTTCCGATCACCGGAATCGCATTGCCTTTCGTTTCGTTCGGATCAAGTGCTCTGATCGTCTCGATGGCAGCGCTTGGTGTGCTCGTGAACATCGCTCAAAGCGGTGTCCATGGAAAGACATGACGTTTCTCATTGCCGCTGCGGGCACGGGAGGCCACGTCTTCCCGGGTCTCTCTGTTGGGGAGGGGTTGGTCGCCCTGGGGATCCCCAGGGATGAAGTCCTCTTCGTCGGCGGCGACCGGCTTGCCGCGGAGGTCTACCCCGAGGAAGGTTTCCCGTTTCTCCAGGTAGAGCTTCGGGGTCTTCAAAGGTCGCTGACTCCAAAGAATCTCACTCTGCCCAATGTCGTTCGCAAGGCAAAGAACAGGATCCATCGCGCGATACTCGAAACGCCCGTGAAGGTGGTGCTGGGGATGGGTGGTTATGTCACGATCCCGGCCGCCATGGCGGCAAGAAAGGCGATGATTCCTTTCCTGCATTCGGAGCAAAACACCCAAGGCGGCCTTGCCAACCGTGTAGCCGCCCGCTGGGCGCTCCGCACGTTTAGCTCCTTTCCGGAAACCGATGGTCTGCCATGCGCCGAGTGGGTCGGTAACCCTGTGCGTGAAACCTTCTGGGCATTCGATCGTGAAACACTCAGAGCCGAGGCGCAAAGACGCTACGGCATTGAAATCGGCATCCCGGTGCTTGGTGTCTTCGGTGGTTCACTCGGCGCGGGAGCGATCAACGAGGCGGTCTCGGCGATGGTGGCGCAATGGGACGGTCCCCCGATGGTGGTCGTGCATCTGACTGGTTCCCGAAACATCGAAGCCCACCGACTGGCACCGCATGCTCCGAACGTCCAATGGATGCGGGTTGCGTTCGAAGGGTCGATGGAGAGCTTTTACGCGATCTCCGATCTCGTCGTGGCACGTGCCGGCGGAGCGGTTGCCGAGCTCACAGCCACGGGCACACCATCGATTCTCGTCCCGGGCGACTTCGGTTCGAGCGGGCACCAGACTGGCAACGCCCGCTATCTCACCGACTCAGGAGCGGCTGTCACCCTTCCGGAGGCCGAGATTGCTCGGTTGTCCGATGTCGTGAGGACCACGCTTTTCAACGATGATTCGCTTGAGATGATGCGAGGCGCGGCCCGACGTATAGCGAGACCCGGAGCAGCCGTGACGATCGCCAAAGCGATGATGGACCTAGCTCAATGAGGCTTCCCTACAAGCGAATCCACATCGTGGGTGCCGGTGGCGCCGGCATGAGTGCCGTCGCCAAGGTTCTGGCGGCTCAGGGTTATGACGTGTCAGGGTCGGATCTGCGGGGTGGCGCCACCCTGGAAGGTTTGGCAGATATCGGTGTCGCGGTGTTCACCGGTCACCACCCGGATGTTGCTGTCTCAGCCGATCTCGTTGTTGCGTCCTCGGCGGTTCCCGAATATGACGAGGAACTGGTCGCTGCACACGACGAGGGAATCCCGACGTGGCGACGTCCCCAGCTTCTGAGTGCTCTTACATCCGACATAACGACGATCGGTGCAACCGGGACCCACGGAAAAACGACCACCACGGCACTGATGATCACCGCCCTGCGATCCACGGGTGTGGATCCATCCTTCGTCATTGGCGGCGACCTTGCCGGCTTGGGCTCGAACGGCCATCTTGGAACCTCCGACCTGCTCGTCCTCGAAGCAGATGAGGCGTTCCGCACTTTCGAGAGCCTCCATCTCGATGGTCTTGTCGTTACCAATGTGGAACCCGAGCATCTCGAGCATTTCGGCACGCCCCAGGATCTGGTCGATAGTTTCGTCTCGGTTGCGGAGGCGGTGTCCGGGCCTGTTGTTGCGTGTGTCGACGATCGGGGGGCAGCAGAGGTTGCGTCTCGCGCAAAGACGATTACCTATGGCGAGTCACCCGCCGCGGAGTGGAGGATTGAGGATCTCGAGAGGAAGGCTCCGGGAAGCACATTCCAGTTGGTGGGCCCCATCAGAAGTGTTGAAGTCGAGTTGCGTCAGCCGGGGAGACATGTGGCCCTCAACGCCGCGGGAGGTCTAGCGCTTCTCGCTGAGCTTGGTCACGATCTAGATGCCCTGGCAAGGGGGCTTGCTGCGTTCCGTGGCGTGGGTAGACGCTGGGAGCATCG
>QIDW01000248.1 GCA_003230435.1 Acidimicrobiia bacterium
GCAACGAGGATCAGCGTCGCTCCACGCTCTCTCTCGTCAGATTCTCGCCTCAGGAAGGAAGGAATACGCATCGTCAGTCCCCGAAATTCTGAGGCTCCAGGCGGAACAGCGCTGTATCCGCCCAACAGTTCGTCCCGTTCGCCTCACAAGTGACATCAGGCATTGGTAGAACTCCCGTAATCCAGTCATGGGAGAACAAGACAGTGACCCCGACGATATCGAGGCCGGGATTGGGTCCGGTGTCGTTGAGCGTCACATCGCGGTCCACGGGGAGGAAACCGCCCCCGTACGAGTACCCGGTAACGGCCGGATCGGGGCAGGGTTGCCACCGGCAGAGTGTCAGGGGCTTGTATTCATACCAGTTGCAGTTTGGTCCTCCGTTGCCCGGCCCCACGCACGCAGTGAGCGGGTTCCCGTTCCCGTCAGACCTCCAGATCTGTACATGTTTTATGACTCCCTCACCCGAATTCGCAAGCAGCCCGAGCGACTGTTCGACTGCCTGCAGGGTGGCGATGTCCGCGTCCTCCGCGTTGCCAAGCGCCGCTGCGACCCGCCCTGCGCTCTGGGTGCCGTTCGAAACGGTCAACCTATCCTGGAACGCCAACCCGAATTCGAGGATGCCAAGCTGCAATCGCCATCTCGATGAGCGCAGTACCGCGTTGGTCCTTCGTCCCGGAACGAGCACTGTTCATTGGGGTCCCCTCACCGAACTACCCAGACAGTGTACGCGTGAACACCAAATGCGCAAGGGGCGTTCGGGACGTCGCTCCTGTAACTAGTCAGCGGCCGCTTGTGGAGACGACCTACTCAACGAGTCGAACCGGGTTTCCTTCGATTCTCGCAGACCATGTGGTCGTGTCGTTGGCACCACCAGCGTATGTAACCCTGATGTGCACGAGTAGGTGCTCGGAATGGCAATCCGGATCTGCATGTGCTCATTGTTGAATTGGTTTGGCCCGTAGCCGGAGATATCGCAGGGAATCAGCGCCCCGCCGGTCCCGCTGCCTTCCGTCCCGCTCCAACTGCAATCCGGAAGTGTGCCGTCGGGCAGCTCTATCCGAACGCCGCTGTTCCCGGAGTCCGGGTCCCACAGTTCGATGACGAGATCCTTGCCTGCATGCACCTCGGGGACCTCTGCAAGGTTGAACGTCGCCTGGTTGCTGGCGAAGTTCACGTAGACCGCCATGTCTCCCAGACCGTAGAAGCGCGGGTCCGGGCCCGTGGTTGATGCACGCATCGAGAAACGGTTGAGGCCACGGTCATCGTTGCCACCGGGGTCGGCGACGACCACTCTCAGCGGATAGATCCCTGGACCTGCGTTGATGCCGCTACACAAGGTGTCCCAGAGCGATGCAACACCTCCGGGATTGCCGATTTCGACGTCGTCCCAGTCGAGGTCACCGTCGCCGTCCTGATCGTCTCCGCTGTTGACCGAGCCGTCAGTGTTGTAGTCCGCAAACGGATCCTGTGGAGCGTACGTCACCTTGCACAGCAGCGTGTTGCCATCGGTCGTGTCGAGCGGTGTCGAATCGGGGCCGTAGAGCATGAAGATCGTTGTGGGGCCTGTGCTGCTCCCGGTCTGCGGTTGGTCACCGGTCAGAATGAAGTCATTGCCACCTCGATAGAACGGCCCATCGAAGATGTCAACGGAGAGATTCGTCGCTCCGGCAGGCACCTCGATACCGTACAGGTAGCCTCCCGTAAGATCTGCAAAGCCGTTGTTGGTTCCTGCCGATAGGGTCTCGCGTCGCTCGTTATTCTTCGTGCAACCTGATTCACTTTCCCCATTGATGCATTGCGATGCGAAGCGGTCACCCATCCGACGACCGGTGTAGTAGCCGTGGATGTTCGCCCAAAAGTTCGGATTACGACCCAGGGCGGGGTCCTGTCCGAAGTACGGAAGATCACTACCCATTGCGAGGGGAAGAGCGTACTCCGCAACCGCTCGTTTGGATATCGTGACGCTGTCGAAGCCGAACGCCTTCATGAAGAAGGTCGGCACCTCGTGGGTCACCGTCACCGCGAGCTGGTTCGCGTTCTCAACGGCTGTTGGGTCGTCTGTAAAGTCGACCGGAGTAACAGTTGAGTCCGCTGCCAAGTCGTTGTACCCGTTCTCAGCAGCAGCATCCCTCGCCTCAGAATACGCAGTCGTCTGATCAGCAGGCTCGTACACAACCCCCGAAAGGGCCGCAGCATCAGCACCGTGCTGGATCTTGATGCCGTTCCAGAACAGCCAGCCGAAATCGACGGCGAATCCAGCCATCCCCATGAGGACAATGAGCACCATTGCTACAAATATCAGTGTTGCACCGGATTCCTCACGCCGAACCGTCCTCAGATTTCGCACACGCACGTCAGGGCCCCGTCCCGAACACATCTGGCTCAAGGCGCACTCGAGCAAGCTCGGTGAGGTCACGCTCAATGCCCGGGATCATTCCGGTCACGGCGGAGTGGTGGTACACGACCTCAATGCCGAGCACATCAAGGCCTCCCCCACCGGGATCAAGGGTCGTATCGCGAACGGACGGATTACCCCAATCGCTGGGGCTTCCATAGACAGCGGGCCCGGGAGTCGGGTCGGGGCACGGCACCCACTTACATGACACCGCCGGGTTGTATATATAGCGGTTGAGAAAAGTCGTTTTCGCGCCGGTGCCCGGATTTGCTTTGAAGATGTCGACGCTGATGAGAACAGATGCATCAACCTGATCGTAGAGACCGGCCTCGAGGGCCCGCAGGATCGCGATGTCGGCTTCAGCCCTGGTCCCCATCGTGGCGCCCGTTCGAGCGGCAGACGTGGCCGCAGAGGCGATCGTCAGCTTCTCCTTGAAAAGCAGGCCATATTCCACGATGCCGAACACGAGCACAATCAACAGCGGGAGAACGATCGCCATCTCGACGATCGCTGCGCCGCGTTCACCGAAGATCCTCCGGAGTCTCTTTTTCATGTCGCCTTCCCTGCTTGGCGGCCAGACGAGACAAAGCCACCTGGTCGGGTTTTCGTCTTGGTGACCATCATCATTTACTCCTCGCGAGCCTATCTGCGTTGCACCGTATCGCCCGGGATTCGCTTTACACCGTCTCCTGGCTGCATGCCTTCAGACCCGGCCTCCCCCTATCATTGCCGCTCTGCCGGGATGGCGGAACGGTAGACGCGGCGGACTCAAAATCCGCTGGGCGAAAGCTCGTGTGGGTTCGAGTCCCACTCCCGGTACGCG
>QIDW01000446.1 GCA_003230435.1 Acidimicrobiia bacterium
TCACTGCCGGGTCGATTCCAAGGCAATCCGTAGCCCGCTGAAATCGCTGTGCCTCCCACTCCAATAGGCCTCCACCAAGGGGGGACTCCGAGGATGCGTCCGAGTGATGGTGATGTGAATTGCGGCACCGCTCACCCTCGACCCCACAAGTCTCTGGTGCCGGGTTGGCTGTGATCAGCATCGAGACCTCGTTTGACATGTTGCGAGGACGGGTCGAACGAGAGCGATCAGGATCGTGATCGACACCGTGTCCGGCAATGTCAATGGCACCCTCATCGTCACTTTCCTCCTTGGTCCAAGACCCTTCTCGGGTCCTATTCCATGACCGTACTCCTTCCACTTGACTGGAATGTCAAGGACGTTTGTTTCACCATGACGGATGCTCGAAAGCCACCGATGCGGCGTGTGGGCCCGTCGAGTGAGATGGGGACGATCGACGGGTCCGGTCCATGTCGGCGACCTGCCGGCGGGTCGCCGACATAACAGCCGCTTTTCTTGCTTGACCTTCCAGTCGAGTAGAAGGCATACGGTAGTGGGGCACGACAAGTGCAACAAGAAAGGAGGTGAATCATGACCTCGAAACCTTGGCAACGCTGGCAGGACTGGTTACTGGCCCTTGGTGGTGTCTGGCTCTTCGTCGCCCCTTGGGTATTGGGAACAAGCGCTGACGACAACTCGTCGTGGAACGCCTGGATACTGGGTGTCCTCGCCGTCGCAACCGCCTGGTGGGCGCTTGCACGACCGGCCGACAAGGCACCTGGATGGCTGCAGGGCCTCTACGGGGCATGGCTGTTCGTGGCGCCGTGGGCGCTCTCATTCACCGGTGAGACAAACGCAGCTTGGAACGCCTGGCTCCTCGGTGCGGGCTTCGTCGCAGTCGCCTGTTGGGAACTGATCGAGCAAGCATTGGAGAGCAACGTACGATCTGGTCCGATTCAGGACGACCTCGCGCACGGTTCTCACTGACGGCCACAACTCTTCGGAGGCGTGGTCCCAAGACCGCTGGAGCAGTGGGGTCGGCGAGTCCCTTCCGCCCGCCGACCCCGCTCCGCGGATCCCGGTCAGAAGCCCCGGGCAAGCAACGAGACCTGCGATGAGACCGAGAGCCGTCTCACCCGGCGAACGAGGGTGTGCGGTGTCGGTGTCGGCTTGCCTCCGGAGTGCAGAGGACCGAGGTGCTGAGAAGGTGGAGGACGAGTCCGGATCAAGGCGATATGTAAACCAGGATCGAAAGATGAACGAGGTCCGACATCAATGGACGGCTCTTTCGGAGGCGGGGTGGGGCCTCATACTGACTGGTGGAGCGAATTGGGGCGCGGTCCAGGTCGGAGCAGCGAGAGCGCTCTTCGAACGAGGCTTTCATCCAGAGTTCATCGTCGGAGTGTCGGTGGGGGCGATCAACGGCGCCTATCTCGCTACGCAGCCTTCGCTCGACGGAGTCGAAGCATTGGTCGAGCTATGGGAGAAGGCGGACGCACGCAAGATCTTCGGAAGCAGGCTTGCTCGGATTCGAGAATTGGCGGTGGTCCTCTTTCGCGACTCTGCATTCTCGAACCGTGCCCTGCGAACGTTTCTTGGCGAGTCCATACCGGTGCGTCGTTTTGAGGAGACCAAGATCCCGCTGGCCGTTGTGGCGTCGGATCTCGAATCGGGGACGTCACGGCTGCTGTCATCGGGTGATCTCCTCGAAGCCGTACTCGCTTCCACGGCGATTCCGGGGTTGTTCCCACCTGTAGAGATCGATGGTGAGCGCCTGGTGGATGGTGCCATTGCTGACCCGCTGCCTCTCTCTGCGGTGCTGGAGCGGGGGATTCGGCGAGTGGTGGTCATCGAGGCGGGCCGGCCCTGTGGATGCGGGGATGACCTCGGCCATGCCTCCGGCCTTTTCCAGCGGGCTGTCACGGTGGTGATGCATGACCGGATGGACCTCCTCGTTCAACTTGCGCCCCGCGACGTTGAGCTCATCAGCCTCGGGTTGGTCTGTCACTCCGAGACCCCGATCACCGACCTCTCGAACGCATCTCTGCGGGTTCGGCTCGGCTACGAGGAGGCCGTCGGCATCCTCGACGGATGAGCCACGACACGCTGGGACCCGCAGCATCATGCGAACCGACCGGATCATCGAAGTACTGCTGGCTCAGGGCTTGACATTCCAGTTGACTGGAGGGCATACGGTGGTAGTGATCCGGCGTTTCAGGCAGGAGCGATACGAAGCTCATCGTCAGAGAGCCGGGCGGAGCGAAAGAAGAAGAGGTGATGGTGATGAATAGACAACTCAGGTACCTGCCGGCGGCGGTCGTGATCGGCGGATTCCTCGCGGTGTCATTTGCGGCATGCGTGGCGTGGGACGCGATCTTTCCCGATTGGGCGATGCGGAGCGCCTGGGCACCGCTGCTCCCCGGGTTCACGTGGCTGTCGGTCGGCAC
>QIDW01000026.1 GCA_003230435.1 Acidimicrobiia bacterium
TGGGCTCAAACGGTGCGATACGATGAACCCGAATCACGAGGAGAGATGATGGAAGCAGTGAGCCTTGCGGTGAACGGGAGAACCCGCCAGCTCTTTGTCGCTCCCCACCAGACTCTGCTGGAGACTCTCCGAGAGGAACTCGGTCTCACCGGAACCAAACACGGTTGTGAGCTCGGGGAGTGCGGAGCGTGCACGGTCCTCGTGAACGGAATCCCCATCCTGTCCTGCCTCACCCTCACCGTCGATGCCGTCGACGACGAGATCGTCACCATCGAAGGAATCGGCTCGGTCGCCCATCCCCACCCGCTGCAACTCGCCTTCGGCGAGTACGGCGCCACACAATGCGGCTATTGCACGCCGGCGATGATCCTCACCGCCAAGGCGCTGCTCGACCGAGACCCCCATCCGTCCGAAGCGACCATCGCCGAGTCAATCGCGGGGAACATGTGCCGTTGCACGGGATACCTGCCCATCCTCCGGGCCATCAGTGCCGTCGCCGCCGAGGGGAATCGATGAGAACGGATCCCCAACTCGGAATCGTCGGCCAATCCGCCCCCCGCGTTGATGCCATCGCCCAGGCCACGGGAACCGTTCGATATGTCGACGACATCTCATACCCGGGAATGCTCCACGGAAAGATCCTTCGATCCACCAGGGCCCACGCCCGGATCACCAGGGTCGACACCTCCGCCGCCGAAGCGCTGTCCGGCGTCCACGCCGTCCTCACCGGTCAGGACATGCCGGTGGCCTTCGGGTTGCTCCCGGTAAGCCAAGATGAGCACGCCCTGGCGATCGACAAGGTCCGTCAAGTCGGCGATCCCGTCGCCGCGGTCGCCGCCGACGATCCCGACATCGCGCAACAGGCCATCGAGCTCATCGAGGTCGCTTACGAGGACCTCCCGGTCGTCACCACTATCGAGGAGGCCATCGAGGTTGTCGACGAACCCATCCACGGAGAGGGGCCTGCCAACAACCGCCATCGCGAAGTCTCCCTCGAGTTCGGGGACGTCGACGCCGGTTTTGAAACCGCCGACCACATCCGGGAGGACGTCTTCTTCTACCAAGGCAGCAACCACGCCGCTCTCGAAGCCCACGGTGCGGTCGCCCTCGTGGGGGAAGATCAGCGCCTCCACCTCTTCTCCGCCACCCAAGTACCCCACTATCTGCACCGTCTCCTTGCCCAGGTCCTCGAGGTCCCCGAAGGCCGGATCCGGGTCACCGCCACTCTCAACGGAGGAGGTTTCGGAGCCAAGACCGACGTGTTCTCCCACGAGCTCGTCACGGCCAAGCTGGCACTGGTCACCGGCCGTCCGGTGAAGATCGTCCTCACCCGGGAAGAGGTCTTCTACGCCCACCGAGGCCGGCATCCGGTGCTCATGTGGGTGAAGACCGGCTTCACCGCCGACGGTCAGATCACTGCGATGTGGTTCAAGACCTACGTCGACGGCGGTGCCTACGGCAGTTACGGGGCAGCCTCGCTGCTCTACACCGGCCAGCTCCAGACGATCACCTACCACATCCCTGCCTACCGTTTCCAGGGGGTACGGGTGTTCACCAACAAACCGGCATGCGGGCCCAAGCGGGGTCACGGCACCCCTCAGCCCCGCTTCGGCCTCGAGGTGCACCTCGACAAGGCCGCCGAGGACCTCGGCCTCGACCCGGTCACCATCCGGGAACGAAACCTCGCTGAGCCGTTCAGCACCACGGTCAACCATCTTCGGATCACCAGCAGCGGGCTCGCTGAGTGCATCGAGAAGGTGGTGGAGGCCTCCAGGTTCCACGACACGCACCGCAACCTCCCAGCGGGGCAAGGCGTCGGGCTCGCGATCGGGGCCTACATGTCGGGCGCCGGCCTGCCCATCTACTTCAACGACATGCCCCAGTCCGAGGTGATGCTCAAAGTCGACCGGGGCGGCGCAGTCACCGTCTATTCGATGGCAGCCGACTGCGGACAGGGCTCGACGACGATGCTCGCCACGGTCGTCGGTGAAGCCCTCGGCCTCGATCCCTCGGACCTCCTCGTGATCACCGCAGACACCGACTTGACCCCCATCGACCTCGGGTCGTATTCCAGCCGGGTGACGTTCATGGCCGGCAACGCCGCCCTCGAAGCCGCCCTCAAACTCGCCGACCTCGTCCGCACCGCTGTTGCCGACGAACTCGACGTCGACCTCGATGCGGTCTCCATCGGCAAGGGAGTGGTGCGCGCCGGCGATCGCGAGATCCCATGGGCTGAGGCGGCACGGGTCGCCGAAGCGCGGTGGGGCCTGCTGGTGACGACCGGGACGTATGAGCCGCCGAAGGACATCAGAGGGGACTACAAGGGCGCTGGGGTGGGCCCCTCGCCGGCGTACTCGTACTCGGCGTGCGTCGCCGACGTCTCTTGTGACCCGGAGACCGGGGTGGTATCGGTGCGGAAGGT
>QIDW01000098.1 GCA_003230435.1 Acidimicrobiia bacterium
GGTGCCTACCGGCTGGAGCAGAACTGGATCGGTGGGGACGCCTTCGGACCCAGGAATGCGGAGTTCATCCCTCCTCGGCCTGAAGACGTTCGGAGTCTGATCGACGACCTGGTCGCTTTCTGTGCCAGGTCTGACCTGACACCGGTCGCCCATGCGGCACTGGCGCACGCTCGGTTCGAAGTGATCCACCCTTTCGTCGACGGGAACGGAAGGGTCGGACGGATGCTTTTCCAACAACTCCTGATGAGGCGGGCCAAACTCGACACCCTGGTTCCCGTCTCGGTGCCCTGGAGCCGAGACACAGACCGTTACATCGACGGCCTCCGTGCCTTCCAAAACGGGGACACCGACACCTGGCTGCTGTTCGCATCATGGAGTGTCATCGCAAATAGTCGGAGATCTCGCCGACCTGCTGGCAGACTTCAGAACGCGATTGGAGACTCGGGGTCGTTCCACAACGTCCCGCGTCATCGATGATCTTCCCGGCCATCCGATGGTGGACACTCCGACCGTGGCGCGTCGATATGAGGTAACACCACAGACTGCGCACGCCGCTCTCCTCCGGCTTGTCGAGGCAGGCGTCCTCGCCGAGAGGTCCTTTGCACGACGAAGAAAGGGACGCCCCAGGCGAGTCTTCGCTGCGACAGAGCTGATCGAACTGCTGGCCAATCAGTAATTCGACTCCGTCTTGGCGTTTGACTCGACCAGCTCAGTCTCGACACAGCGGGACCAATCACGCGAGCACCAACGCGTCCTGGCTCCCTGCGAGCGTCAAGCCAAGGGTCCCCCCGCCGCCCCTCTTCATCAGATTACGTCATGATGCTATTATGCCGGTGTGACAAAGACGCGCACAACCCTGACAATTGATGAAGAAGTCCTCCGCGCGGTGAAAGTGCGCGCTGCCCGCACGGGAAAAGGCGAGAGCGAGGTAATCGAGGAAGCGGTCCGCAAAGACCTCGGACTCGATCTGCTCGATCGTCTCTGGTCCCGCAACGACATGGCCGAGGATGAAGCGATGGAGCTTGCAGTCGAGGCCCAGCAAGCAGCCCGCAAGAACGCCGGTCATTGAAGGCGGTCCTCGACCCGAATGTGATCATCTCGGCGGCCATTTCACCTGGGGGTTCGCCGGCTCGAGCATTCCGACTCTGGCTCGAGGGCGCATACGAACTGATCTGCTCACCGCTCTTGCTCGATGAACTGGCAAGGGCACTCACCTACCCGAAGCTGAAGAAACACATCGACGCCGATGAGGCTGTCGAACTGCTTGATCTACTCAGACGCGGGGCGTTGCTGGTCGAGGATCCGAAGACCCCACCAACCGTCTCTTCGTCTGATCCCGACGACAACTATCTAATCGCACTGGCGGAGTTGTCTCGTTCGGTGTTGGTGTCAGGCGACAGCGATCTCTTGGAGCTCTCAGAACAGATACCCGTGTACTCCCCTAAGACGTTCCTTTCCTTGCTCCAAGATTCCTCCTAAACCACCCCCGCATGTCCTGGTTCCAGGCGATCCGCCATTGGCATTGCCGAGCGGAATGAAGCCCTGGACAAGTCCACCACTGCAATTCAATCGTCGGCGATTCCGAGTTTCTCGAGCAACGACGAGGCTCGCATCGTCATGGCCGGCCCCGTTTGGTCCGGGTCTCCGAACTGCCTGAGCAAGGCGAGTAGATCGTCCCGCCTCGTCGGATCGTCGACGGCCTCCCTCGGGGTGGCACCACCCAAGGCCGGGATGGATTCGCCCAGCCACCTGTTCTCCATCATCTCGATGATCTCCTCCCGGTCCTCCGGGTCGAGATCCACCCGGCCGGAGAGAGCCTCCTCGGAGGGTTCCGCTCCCCAGTCCATCTCCGATTCTGTCCGCTCCACAACCTCGACCTCGCCATCCAGCTCCGTCAGCACCCGGTCGAGCCTCTCGACCGCAGATGTGCTCACCTCGAGATGCTCACCACTGCGGGTCAGCGTGGCTCGAACGATGGGAGCGTCGTCAGGGCCGGGGGTGTGCAAGCTGGTCCAGACACCGTCGTCTTCACTCTTGTAGAGCCGATCGAGCATCCGCTCCAAGCTGGCCCATCCGCGGGTGGGCTTCAGTCTGGCTTCGGACACGACGAATGGCTCGCCCTCGGTGGTCTGGAGCGTCGGGGGGTCGAAGAGGCCCCCGTACCAGTATGCGAGGGATTCTGCATCAACATCGCCGTCGAGAAGGCTCAGCAAGGAGTCGCGGTGGCGAAGGTCGATTGGAACGACGACTCCTGAAAGCCATGTCGCTCCAAACCCGGGTAGGGGTCTGGCCAGCATCATCTCGCCCGGCGAGAATTGGCTTGCCACCGACCGGTCGAGAACTTCCACATGTTCTCCCGTTTTGGTGTCCCTCAGTTCGACGGTGTTGCCTCCACTTACTGACATCACCTCCCAGAGAGCGAGAGTTGCCTGACTCCACAGGTCGTACACGTCTCGTTCCTCTGCGGGAAGCAGTGCGGCCCTTTCGACCAGGAAGTCCTCGATTCCCCCTCCCTCGAACACCGACAGTTCGATGATGAATGTGTCGCCGGCCATTCGCCTGAATTCATCGGGCTCGGAGTCCTCGGGAAGTGCGGCAAATACCGGCCCGATGTACCGGTCGTGTCGGTAGTGGGTGTGCATGTACCGGTCCACCTTGTGCAGCATCCACTGGACCCTCTGCTCAGGTTCGAGGATGACCTTGAACTTCCGCCCCGAGCCGCAAGGGCAAGGGTCGTTGCGGCCCACGTCGGGTTGCTCTGACACCAGCGAACGGTGGAATTCGAGATCGGGATCGTCGGGATTGACGCCGGCCCGTTGCAGCAGCGAGACCGTCCGGGTTGCATCGCCCCTATCTGAGGCGAACCCGGCAAGCATCCAGAAGGCCGACGAGAGCTCCGGGTCTGATCTCACCGCGGTGTCGAGCTCGGCTTCGGAGGAGATCG
>QIDW01000348.1 GCA_003230435.1 Acidimicrobiia bacterium
GTGACCAACGATCGCCTATGTTTCTGAACATGGATCTCCACTTGGTTAGACATGGTGAGCCCGACTGGGCTCCCGACCGACTCGTTCGCAACGACCCCGGGCTCACAGAGTTGGGCCAGGCACAGGCCACCCGCGTGGCACATCGCATGGCATCACTAGAGAGGGTTGACGAGCTTTGGGTTTCTTCAATGACCCGCGCTATGCAAACAGCCGATCCGATCATTGCCGACCTCGACCACGGACGCGAGGTTTACGACTGGCTACAAGAGATCAACAATCCGCCTGAGTGGGAGGGCACACCCGTCGAAGAGATCAGCCGCCACTTCAAGGAAGCCAACACACGCTCGATGGAGGAAATGTGGGATGGGCTTCCTGGTGGTGAGTCCTTCAGGGCGTTTCATGAGCGCGTCGTCAGCGGGCTCGCTGAAACCCTCGATTCACACGGGATTCATCCAATGGATCCTGACCACCGGCATCTGTGGACCGTCGACGACCCTGACCGGCGAGTGATCATCGTCGCCCACGCAGGAACCAACGCCGTAGTTCTCGGCCACCTGCTCGGCCTCGATCCCGTTCCTTGGGAGTGGGTGCGGTTCCGTCAACCACACACTGGGGTGTCGCGATTGACGATGACCAGGATCAGCACCGGATGGGCGTTCTCCCTTCGACAACTTGGCAACGTCGCTCATCTCCACCCGGGGATGGTCACCGCCTGAAACCGCTTTCCTAATGCATGGCGTGTCGCATTTGATCATCTGCGCGTATAGAAAGGCCTAGCCGTTCAGAAGATGCCCATCTCCTCGAGATCGGCTGTAACCAGGTAGAGACCTGAAGCCTCGACACAAACCCGATCGTCTACCAGCAGCTCTCCTGAAGTAAGGAGTCGTCTCCCCCGGCGCTCATCGACTCGCGCTCGCACCAGAATCGGGTCGGTCACATGAACGGGCGATCGGTATTTGAGATCCATCTTTCCCGTAACGGACATCACCCTCAGGTCGAGGATGCCTGCCCATACCAGCATCTCGTCAAGTGCTGTCGCCGCCACGCCTCCATGAAGCGAAGTGCCCGCACCCCGGTATTCCTCTCGAGGATCGAAACGAGCGCTCACCAGCCCGTCGTCCAGGGAAAAGCCATCGAGATGAAGGCCAAGAGGATTCTCACGGCCGCAGGCAAAACAGCCGTCGTCGTAGTGACGCCTCATTTGATCGACGAGGTTTGCAATATCCGTTTGCACACTCCGACGCTAACCCCACCGCTGGAGAGACGAAGAGCTATCGGGTTATTGACCGAAACGGCGACTTCTGCCGGCGAAGTCGCGAAGAGCGCGAAGGAAGTCGACATGGCGGAACGCCGGCCAGTTGACGTCGACAAAAACAAACTCGGCGTACGCCGACTGCCACAGCAAGAACCCGGATAGACGAGACTCACCCGAGGTGCGGATCAACAAGTCGGGGTCGGGCAAGTCCGCCGAGTACATGTGGGCGGCAAGGGCGTCTGAGCTGATCTGACTCACGAGCTCATCCTCCGGGACACCTTTCTTCACGAGTTCAGCGACGAGATCTTTCGCCGCGTCGACGATCTCCTGGCGTCCCCCATAGCCCATCGCAAGATTGAGTCGCCGCGAGCCCTTCGGGTGTGCTTCCTCGGCGCTCTTCGCTGCAGAGACCAGATGATCTGGCAGCAGGTCGAGGCTGCCGATGAACTTGATCGCCATGTCGTAGTCCTCACAAAGTTCGGGGAGCCGGCCGAAGAGCTCAATGAGAACTTCGAAGTAGGAGTCGAGCTCATTGGGAGGGCGGGAGAGATTCTCCTTGGAGAGGAGCCAAGCGGTGACAACCGGGATGTCGAACTCGTTGGACCAACCCAGAAAATCCGCGAAACGGCCCATACCCACCCGATATGACTCTGTGTAAGACGCAAGACCTTCCTCCCGGGCATACCGTCGATGCCCGTCGAGCACCACCCCGATGTGCTGTGGCAGACGATCACGATCAAGTTCGGCGCTGAGGCGTCGCTCGTAGATTCGATAGAGAAGACCGAAGGTCGTCACGGTGGTTCATCGTACTGGCGAGAATGCGAATAACCTGCTCTCAATGGACCGACTCACTCTCGGAAAAATGCAGAACCCCATCAGAGGGTTCCTCCACGGCGGCGCCGCTGTCGCGACTGTCGTAGGCCTTGTATTCCTGATCATCCGCGCCTGGGGAAGTGCAGCGGCTCTGGTAGGCGCCCTGGTTTTCGGTCTGGCCTTGCTGGTGATGTACACCGTTTCGTCGCTCTATCACTCCATCCCTTGGGGTAAGACGTGGAAGACTCGACTGCAGAGAGTCGATCACTCAATGATCTATCTGGTCGTGGCCGGCACCTTCACT
The DNA here is from genome assembly GCA_003230435.1 of Acidimicrobiia bacterium. Classification (GTDB taxonomy): domain Bacteria; phylum Actinomycetota; class Acidimicrobiia; order Spongiisociales; family ZC4RG35; genus SZUA-217. The sequence goes on from QIDW01000348.1 coordinate 2,373, forward strand.
CCCGTCGCCATAGCCGTCCTCGACGGTGTGCGTGCTTTGGGTCATCGCGGCGACCGGGATTGTTCTGAAATCCCTGCTTCCGAATGTCAAGACCTGGCTCTCGGTGTCACTCCAGCTTTCCATGGGATGGATAGCGCTCGCCTGGGTGCCAGGGATCGTCGATGAGCTCGGGTTGGGCGCCCTGGTGCTGATCCTCCTCGGAGGCCTCCTTTACACGGTCGGGGCCGTGATCTTCCTGACCAAGTGGCCCAAACTCTTACCCAGGAGCTTCTCGTACCACGAGCTATTCCACGTCTTCGTGATCACGGCGAGTGTCCTACATTTCATGGCAATCTGGCTTTACGCCATCCCGGCCACGACCTAAACGGAGCCTGTTACCACTAGTCGTGTGGAAGCAACGACTGCTCGGCGCACATGGCTTCAACGTCGTCGATCTCGGACGGAACCGAAGACGTCATGTTCTCGTGGCCGTCAGCCGTGATGTATATGTCATCCTCGACGCGGACACCTATCCCAAGGAAATCTTTCGGGACCTGGTGTGTGATCGTCTCGGCGTTCTCTTTCTCCTCGGCTTCTCTGGCTGCGGCGACTGACGGTCCGAGACGAATCCGGCGTTCATTCCACTCGTCGAGGTCGTACTCGAGAAGGGTCAGCTCGATCTCACCCTTGTCCGGAGCCACGTAGAGCCCGGGCTCCACTGTGTATGACATGCCTGGCTCGAGCGGCCTGGGTTGGCCATCGACCCGGTAGCTCCCCCGGTCGTGCACGTCGAGGCCGAGCCAGTGACCTGTGCCGTGCATGTAGAACTCGCTGTAATGATGCATGGCGAGTGACTCCTCGACCGGCAGAGGTAAAAGCCCGAGGTCGACCAATCCCTCGGTGAGAATCCTGGTGGCCTCGTCATGAATGCCACGCATCGTTGACCCGGGGGCCGACATCTCGACCCCTTCCCTCTCGGCCGCGAGGACCACCTCATAGAGCGCTCTTTGCGGTCCGGTGAACTTGCCGCTTGCAGGGAACGTCCGGGTGATATCCGCCGAGTAGCCATCTATCTCGGCGGCTGCATCTACCAGAACGAGATCGTCCTCCCCGATCTGATCGGCGTTCTCCTCGTAGTGGAGGATGCATGCGTTCGCCCCGGACGCCACGATCGATCCGTAACCGTTTCGCCGTGACCCACCAAGACGCCAGTAGTACTCGAGGGCGGCCTGGACCTGGTACTCCCACATACCTGGCTGAGCGAATCGCATCGCCTCTACATGACCATCGGCGCTGAGGTGACAGGCCTGTCTGAGGCTCTCCACCTCGTCATTGCGTTTGAACAGCATCATCTCGCCCAATGGAACGGAGACGTCCTTCACCGACGAAGGGACAACACCACCGAAGCGTTCCCGATGGGATCTTGCTTGGCCGATGATGGAGGTAATACGAGCGTCGAACTTGTCATTGCCGGCCGTGTACCACAGCACTTCACGGCCAACCATCAGACGGCCAAGCACCGAGTCCAGTTCGCCAATCTCATATGCAGCGTCGGCGGCGAATTGCTCGCGGGCACCCTCCTTCCCGGCCC
>QIDW01000359.1 GCA_003230435.1 Acidimicrobiia bacterium
CGGTGCAGTGAGATCCGACGCAGTGAGATCCGACGATGGCCTTTGCGGCTTCGACGCCGATCCGAAAGCTGTCTCATGAGGATCGTCCTTGCAGGTGAGGGCGCCATCGCTCGCAAACATGCTGCGGCAATCGAACGAATCGACGGCATCGACATCGTCAGTGTTGCCGGTGGTGCTGCGACAGCCACCGAGGAGTTCGCCGCACAGATAGGTGCCCGCCACTGGTCACTTGATTTAGAAGAGTGTCTCGATCAGGCCGGGGTGGAAGCCGCGATTCTTGCCACGCCGACACAAATGCATGCGAGCCAGGCCACGCAGGTGTTGAACGCAGGCAAGCACGTTCTTGTCGAGATCCCCATGGCCGACAACCTCGCGGACTCCGAAGCGTTGGTGGAGAAACAGACGACAACTGGTCTCACGGCGATGGTCTGTCACACCCGGCGGTTCAACCCGAGTCACCAGTGGATCCACAACAAGATGGCATCGGGGGAGTTGACACTCCAGCATCTAGTGGTGGAGACATATTTCTTCCGCAGGGAGAACAAGAACGCCCTTGGCCAGCCGAGGTCGTGGACCGACCACCTCCTGTGGCATCACGCTGCTCACACAGTCGATCTCTTCCAGTATCAAACTGGAGAGACCGCATCCAAGGCGTGGGCTCAGGAGGGACCCCACCACCCTGAGCTGGGAATAGCGATGGACATGACAGTGGGGCTCCAAGCTCCATCGGGGGCCTTGTGCACCCTGGCCCTCTCGTTCAACAACGAGGGGCCGTTTGGCACGTTCTTTCGTTACATATGCGACAACGGGACCTACGTAGCCCGCTATGACGATTTGGTCGACGGCAACGACCAGCCCATCGACGTCTCCCATGTCGATGTGTCGATGGACGGCATCGAGCTGCAGGACCGCGAGTTCTTCAACGCCATAGCCGAAGCTCGGGAGCCGAATGCAAGCGTGCGGCAGGCTCTCGATGCAATGAGAACCCTGAACCGTTTGGAGCAGACTCTTTAGTCAACGCTGTCGAAGTCGTATAGAGCTTCGGGGTTTTGCACCAGTATCCGATACCGAGTCTCTTCTTCCGGCGCAATCTCCTTCAGAAGATCAACGAGTTCGCCATCGTCGGGCATGTGACGAACATTGGGATGTGGCCAGTCGGTACCCCAAAGCACACGATGGGGAGCCACCTCTACCAAACGGCGGGCAAAAGGAACCACATCGTCGTAGGGCGGCGGCCCATCGGCTGTGAGACGTTCCGCCCCGGAGATCTTGACCCATGCCCGCTCATCTTTCTCGAGCATTCGGAGCAACCGTTGAAAGGATGCCTGTCCGACACCGGCCGCAGCGTCGACACGCGCCATGTGATCGATGATGTAGGGCACCGGCATTCGTTCCAGCAAGGCCGAATGCTCGGCTAGATCCTTGGCGTCGAAATGGAGCTCGACGTGCCACGCCATCGGTGTCACTCTGGCAACGAGGCGCCAGAATCTCTCGAGGTCGGGCGTGCCACCCAGGTGTTTGACGAAGTTGAAGCGAATTCCCCGTACCCCCGCATCGTGGAGCTCCTCGAGGTCTTGGTCGGTGTGGGAGTCATCAATCATCGCAACACCGGCGTAACGACCTCCGCCACGTAGCAGAGCGTCGACCATCGCCGAGTTGTCGGTTCCGTGACACGAGGCCTGAACGAACACGGCGCGCGAGAAACCGAGACGTTGCTGGAGTTTTCTGAACTCGTCGAGGCCCGAGTCCGGGGGTGTGTAAGTGCGGTTCTCAGCGAATGGGAAGACGGCAGCCGGACCAAAGATATGACAATGTGCGTCTGTAGCCCCGGGTGGAGGGGTAAACGTCGTAGGGGGGTGCGAATCGCGTCTTGGAGCGGGAATCGTCGGTTCGGGTGTTGTCATCAACCCGATCTCGGATAGACGAGTCCGTCCATGAGCTTGCGGGCGGTGCGGACGATCCCGGCCTGCTCGACGCTCGGTATCCCGTGGGAGAGCGAAAGCTTGATATGAGTATCGAACGTGCCGGAAGGATGCTCGAGCGTCACGGTTGTGGCATCGGGCTCGATTTCTGACACCTCCGAGCCTGGAGTCTCTGGAACAAGGCACGCCGTCGCCACCGAGACAGCCGTGAGGACACCGATGGCCTGATGGCAGCGGTGTGGGATGAAGGTTCGGGTCGAGACTTGACCCCCGGCCGCAGGCGGAGCCACCAGGGCCAGTTTCGGAACCGTCGTCGTCGACACGTCGCCGAGGTTCATCATCTCCCCCGCTTCGAGTCGGATCTTCTCCAGCAATGCCATCAGGTCCTGGTTCGACTCGAGATCGGGACAACTCTCATAACCGGTGACCCCAACCCCATCGGCTCGCATCACGACTACGGGCATGCCGTTGTCGACCA
>QIDW01000083.1 GCA_003230435.1 Acidimicrobiia bacterium
GACCGCTCGAGACCTTTAAATCTGTCCTATCAGTAGGTGAAGGGCCAACCCTTCCAGTAGTTCCTCACCTTGATCCAGATACCGTAGATACCGAGAGGCTCCACGATCAGGAACACGATGATCAGCACGCCGAACAGTACGACATTCAACTGGAAGATGCTCAATCCCGGACCGTACGCATCCAGCGACACGATGCCGATGTAGTCGTCAGGGCTTGTACGGATGAAGAGGTTTCCCAGCCACGCAAAAGTTCCGCCCTCTGATGATTGTGTCGCCAGCCAGTTCGTCGTGTCTTCGACGATCCTCGGCGTGAGGACGACGAAGAACGTTCCGAAGAAGACGCCCGCGACGGTTCCTGCGCCACCGATGAGGATGATCGCCACGAACTCGATGGCCAGGAAGAGATCCCACGATTCGGGGATCATGCGGCCAACAACGGATGCGAGAACGGCTCCGGCGATTCCTGCGTAGAACGATGAGATGGCGAACGCCTGGGTCTTGCCCCTGGCTTCTGCGACACCCATGACCTCGGCGGCGATGTCCCTATCTCTGATCGCTGCCCACGACCGACCAACCCTCGTCCGCATGAGGTTCTTCGATATCAGCGCGAACACGACGACGAAGAAGAGGACGAAGAAGTAGGTCTTTGCCTGGCTGCTCATTTCCTCGATGTGGACCCAGGGAAGCCAGTTGATGGGCGTGAGCCACCACCACAGCGGTCCGTCGCTCGCGAATGAGATGATGGGGTCCATGTCTCGCCACAGAGCAATCTCCAGCTCGGGCCACGGTCTGCCGGTTGATGGCCCACCGGCGATCTTTCCGAGGTTGCGCCAGAGGAACAGTCCGATGAACACAAGGCCGAGCGTCACGAAAGCCAGATAGAGGCCACGAACTCGCACGGCGGTCGGCGCCACGAGGATGCCAACGAGTGCAGCCGCGAGTCCTGCAGCAGGGAGCCAGATCCATATCGGCAGTCCGAGCCCCCACACGGTTCTGCCTGCCTCGCCACCAAGCACAACCGCCGTGTAGGCACCAACCGCCATGAAGAACGAGTGACCGAGCGATACCTGGCCTGCCACACCAACCAGCAAGTTCAGACCCAGCGCGGCGATGGCATAGATCAGCGTCTTGTTGATCAGCACCAGCCATCCGGAGTCGCCGAGGAATCCGAGGAATGGGAGTGCGCTGAACGGGACAAGCAGCGCAATCACACCCAAAAGAGCGACTGAGATCTTCTTGGTCGTCGTCGGGAACAGCCCCATCTCGGACTGATACTCGGTATAGAGATTCGGTCTGCCTCTCATACGCGGCGGATCTCCTCGGTACCGAACATGCCGTAGGGCCGAACGAGCAACACGATCATCATCAAAATCCAGGGGACAATGCCTCCGAATCCGACGCCGAGCCAGGAAACATCGAAGAGATAGGTCCCTGCGAAGACCTCGGCCAGGCCGACGAGCAATCCACCGAACACCGCGCCTTTCACCGAGTCGAGGCCACCGATGATCACCGCGGGAAACGCTCGGAAGGCGATGAGCGCGGTGAAGGGTTCAACACCTGCCGCTCTGGGCGCCATCGACGAGAAGATACCCCCGAGAGCGGCAAGGCCGGCACCGATGGCCCACGCAATCGCAAAGACCTTCCCGACGGAGATGCCTTGGGCCATCGCAGCTTCCTGGTCGAACGCTGTCGCACGAACCGCCACTCCGGTGCGAGTCTTGAAGAACCAGGCAAGCGCGAGACCAGAGAGGATCAGGACGACGATTGTGACAACCTGGGTTTGGGCAATGCGGAAGAAGCCGATCTCGATGACCGCTATACCCCAAGGATCTCCGAGTCCCTTGATGGTGTTGTCCAAAAGGTCGTTCGTGATGGTCCGAATGATGAGATCAAGACCAAGAGTGATCATCGCGACGGCGAACAACGGTTCCCCGATCATCGGCCGAATCGTGATCCGCTCGATGATGATGCCAATGAACGCGGTGAGGAGCACGGCGACCAAAGCAGAGAGAGTCCATTGCAATGTCAGGGATATGTCACCCATCCACCTGCCGGGGATGTTGGCCGTTGTGACGAAGTAGGCCACGAAGTATGCGCCGAGCGCTGCAACGGCGCCGTGTGCGAAGTTGACGACCTGCGTTGACTTGAAGATGATCACGAAGCCGAGCGCCAGTAGTGCGTAGATCGCACCGAGCGCAATGCCGGACCCCAACGTATTGAGGAACTTCTCGATGGGGGCTTGCGTCACCGCCTGTGCGAATACGACGAGCCCGATCACGAGTACATCGACTCCACGAGATCGCCGAACGTGTCCAGCATCGCCGATCGCTTCAGCTTCTGGGTGGCAGTGAGCTCGCCGTCCTCATGGTCGAGCTCCTTCGGGATCATCCTGAATTTCTT
>QIDW01000459.1 GCA_003230435.1 Acidimicrobiia bacterium
TGTGTGCTTGCCCGTGCAAGATCTCCGGGTCGACGGCAATGAGCTCGAGCTCCTGGTCGGTCATGGGAGGAAGTCTATACCGCAGATGATTCTCGAACTACAGGCGTATTTCATGCCGATCGAGTGGTCCTTCGAGCGCCTTGCCGAGTGCCTGACTCGGATCTCTGACGGACACTAGACGGACACCTGACGGACAGAACGGTGTGAGAGCACCACCTCATGACTCTGATCCAGCTTGACGGAGGCCCCAGAAAAGCCTGCTAAAACATGGATATTCTGGGGCTTGGCGGAGGCGGACGGGAATCGAACCCGCCAGGGGCCGAATCGACCCCTCACCGGTTTTGAAGACCGGGGGACCCACCAGGCGTCCGGACGCCTCCCTGATGAGGACCAGGAGGTTAGGCAAGCTTGGCGCCTGTCGAATCTGACTCATATGTGAGCCGGAGAAGCTGAGGTTCGGGTGGTGTTCGGGAACTATCCGGTTGGTGGATAACATTTCTTCCTCAATGCCTGTGAGAAGCTTCGGACGCACAGTCCGCTACCGCCGCACCAAGCTTGGCCTGAGTCAGACGAAGCTTGGCGAGCTGGTCGGTCGCTCGCCAAACACAATTCGTTCATGGGAGAGGGACAAGTCCCAGCCCAACGATCCACATGTGATCACCGCCTTGTCCGCGATCCTGGGTGTCGACGAGCGGTCTCTGTTCGAAAAGGCCGGTCAACCGGAACCTGAACTCGAGACGAGTCCGACCATCGAGCAGGAGTTGGCAAGCCTCAGTCCGGGCATTGTTGACACAACCGAGGTTGAAGACGAGGAGTCCACCGAATCGGGCTACAAGTCTGAGGTCGACCCGGTTCCCCTATGGCCAGAGCAACCAGATCCGGAGTATGGGTCGGTGAACGAAACGGTCCCCGCCTACGTCGCCCCAACGCAGCCGCATGTGGTCACGACCGCTTTACCACCGGCACACGAGCCCTCCTATATGGAGGATCGGTCCCAGCGCCAGCTCTATCGGGTGAGGAACCTGGCGACGATCGTCATTCTCGTAGCGCTCGGGATTGCGTTTCTCTGGGCCTTCACCGAGGGACTAGGTGCCCTGGGTGCGTGGTGGGATGACTTCTTTGGAAATCTCCGGCTCTAACCCTTGGTCACGAAGAGGTTGACGGTCGTCGTCTCGCCGGTTTCGATCACCTGCACCGTGTAGGAGTCGTTGCCATCCTGGAGAGTCCAAGAGATGGACTTTGGGGCAGAGGATTCGAACTTGTTTAGCTCCTCAGCGCCACTGCTGCTGACCCATTCCTCATAGAAGGCCTTGAGCTTGTCATAGTCGCCACCGTCGTAGTTGATAGCGACCGTGGAGTCGGACTGCTGTTCCAACACTGCCACTACGGTCCCACCGTCGGCTACAGGAATGGGGAACCCGTCGGGGACTTCTCCGCCGCCGAACACCGCGGATACGTCACCTTCCTCGTCTTCAATCTCGATCTTGAAGGTTCCGTCTTCCTCATTGATCTCGACGTCTCCGACGCCCTCCTGGTTCTCGAGGATTTGTTCGGTCAAGGACGCGGGCGAACAGGCAGCCAATGTCACGACCAGAAACCCGGAGACGATGACCCATCGATACTTCATGGTTTTCACTTGCCTCCTTTTGTTCACCCCGAACATACACAATCCCTCGCGCTTGCGACTCTGGTGTGGCACAATCTCTTTACCAGAGAAAGGAGGTGGTCCGAAATTGCATGAATGTTTTAGGACTCTGGAGGTGGTCGAGCGCTGAGCGGCGCTGACCGCTAGTGCTGCGGCGACTTCCAACTCGGACCACCCGGTTCTGGCTACCGCGGACCTCGTCCATCCGTGGCGCATGTCGAGAAACGCCAAAACCGAAGTCGTGAGAGCCCTCGCCCCAAAGGTGGGGGCTCTCTATTGATAAGCAGACTTCTAAATCTCGAACCCGTGCTCGAGCATCCATTCGTCGTTGAAGATCTTGGACAGATACCCGCGACCGGAGTCGGGGATGATCACGACTACCAGTCTGTCAGTGCTCTCATCGGCCACCCTCAGCGCGGCCTCGACGGCCATTCCCCCCGACCCACCGGTCAAGACACCCTCTCTCTCCGCCAGCCGTCGGGCCATTGAAAAGGACTCGGCATCGGAGACCTCGATGAACCGGTCGATCAAATCCAGCTCCACAGTCTCGGGATAAAAGTCCTCACCGACCCCCTCGACGAAGTACTGATGAAGGTCCCCTTCAGGTCCGCTCGTATAGATCGACCCTTCAGGGTCGGCACCAACCACCTCGACCGATGACTTCTGCTGTTTCAGATACCGCCCGGCCCCACTGATGGTTCCGCCGGTTCCCACACCTGTGACAAGAACGTCGACCCTTCCTTCCGTCTGCCGCCAGATTTCCGGTCCCGTCGTTTCGTAGTGAGCTCTGGGGTTGGCCATGTTGAAATACTGATTGGGCTGAAAGGCGCCCTCAATCTCGGTGGTCAGTCGGTTGGCAATGCCGTAGTACGAATCGGGATGGTCGGGGCTGAGATCGGTTGGCGTGACTATCACCTCGACTCCGTAGGCCTTGAGCAGATCCCGTTTCTCGATGGAGCCGCGGACGGCACCGACAAGGGCCAGCCCGACTCCTGTGTTTCCAGACGTCGGCTCGACGATGGTGCCGCCGGACTCGAGAAGTCCGTCGGCCTCCGCCTGATCGATCATCACGATGGCTATCCGGTCTTTGATCGAGCCACCCGGGTTCGAGGATTCGAGTTTGGCAACCAGATTCCCGGGCGGGTGCAGCCGGGAGAGCCGAACCAGAGGGGTGTTGCCGATAGCGGCTGTGATGTCTTCAAAGATCTTCATCCGACGTTGCAGCGTAGGAGTTCTTGTCGGTCCGGTTTGCAACGTCCGTAACCTTTCGCAGATGTCGTCGCTGGCCCGATACGCCTGGTTTGTGGTTGTTTTCAACGTTGGCGTGATTCTGTTGGGGGCGCTGGTGCGGGCCACCGGAAGCGGTGCCGGATGTGGACCCTCCTGGCCCACATGTCAGGGAGAGGTTGTTCCGGACCTCCAGGGGGCCACGGCCGTCGAGTTCACACACAGGGCGATGAGTGGCGTGGCTCTGATCCTTGTCATAGCTCTTGCCGTTGCGGTATGGCGACGCGTGGACAAGGGCGAGCCGGCGAGGGCCGGAGCGCTTCTCTCGGTGGTAGCAATCGTTGGAGAGGCACTGATCGGCGCCCTGATAGTGCTCGCCGAGTGGGTCGCGGATGACGCGTCGGTCGCTCGCGTTGTCGCGGTACCTCTGCACCTGGTCAACACACTGTTCCTTCTGGCTGCACTGACCCTCACAGCCTTCTGGCTCTCCGGTGAGAGACGCCTGGGTCTGAGATCAGATCCTGGGGTGAAGAGGGCAGTGATCCTCGGCGGAGCCGCCCTGGTGGTGATCGCTGCGTCAGGGGCCGTCACGGCACTCGCCGACACATTGTTTCCCAGCGAATCGCTTGGCAGGGACTTCGCCTCGGCAGCTCATCTCCTCACCCGTCTTCGAATCATTCACCCGATCCTGGCGATTGCAGCGGCGTCGGTTGGCTGGTGGGCTTCAGGTCGTTTCGGAATGCCTCGATCGAGGGCTGCGAAGGCCTTGCCGGTGCTTGTGGGTTTGATGATCGTCACCGGTGCGACAAACGTTCTACTCGGTGTTCCCGTGTGGATGCAGTTGGTGCACCTCGTCCTCGCCGACTCCCTTTGGATCGCCTACGTGCTGACGTCGGCGCAGGCTCTGCAGGAGAGACAGCCTGTGGCCATCAGCTCTTGACGAACTCATCCGAGCTGTCCCCCAGTAAGTAGCGGGGACCGGTTCCCAGATCTGAGGCGGCGTCGCCGGGGTTGAAGATCGCACACGACTTGAGCGAGAGGCAGCCACACCCGATGCAGTCCGATAGATCGTCTCGTAGAGCTACCAGATCGGCGATTTGTCCATCGAGGCGCTTTCGCCAGGTACGCGAGAGTCTTTGCCAGTCTTTCTTGCTTGGTGTCTTGTCGTGAGGGAGTGACTCCAGGGCATCCGCCAGTTCAGCCAGCGACAATCCCAATTCTTGACCGGCCCGGATCAGGGCAACACGGCGGAGAATTGCGCGCCGGTATCTCCTCTGGTTGCCGTCGGTTCGCTCAGACTCGATTAGGCCCTTCGTCTCATAGAAACGAAGGGCCGATGTTGCCACCCCCGAACGATTTGCAAGGTCACCGATTGTCAGCCATTCCATGAGTTCAGGTTACCCCCTTGACTTCAAGTTAACTTCAAGTTGTAAGTTGGGCGTTATGACGACCTCAACCGGAGACTGGGTGGCGGCAGCGAGTGTCGACGCTCTCCCAATCGGGGGCCGGAAGCTTCTTCGTCACTATGACAAGCGCATTGCCCTGTTCCGTACCGAACAGGCGATCTACGCCATCGACAATCGGTGCCCTCACCAGGGGTATGCCTTGCTGCAAGGCGACGTCAAACAAGAGACCCTCACATGCGCCTGGCACAACTGGAAGTTCGAGCTCGATGAAGGCGGTATTTGCAGCTTTGGGGGTGAGGCGGTCCGTTCGTATCCGGTTCGAGTCGAGGGCGGACAGGTGTTGGTGGATGTCACGGATCCCTCTGCTGAGGTCATCGCTCCCCAACTTTTCCAGAGCCTGATCGAGGCCCTGGGCGAGGTTGACATTGGACGCATGGCACGAGAAACGATGCGTCTCCGCGAGATAGGAACACCGCTGGCCGAAGTGGTCAAGGAAGGAGTCAACTTCGGCGCTCCCCGAATGGAATACGGGTGGAACCACTCGCTTGCCACCCTCACCGACTGTCTCAACCTT
>QIDW01000424.1 GCA_003230435.1 Acidimicrobiia bacterium
GGAGTACGAGGATCTGAAGAGAGAGGTCCTCGAGATTGCCGACGTCCCGACGGGCGAATCGGGCGAGAACGAGGAGCAGAACCCATCGTCTACAGAATCAGCCTCCACTCGCTCAGATGATGGCCCACCCGAAAAGTCTGAAGACGCCCGTTGGCCGGCCCTACGAATAGACCTCTCACCGGTCTACCTCGGTGTCCTGCTCATCACATCCCTGGTTCTCCTCCTCGCCAGTTCGCTGGGAGTGCTGTCATGGCTGGTGACCACGGTGGCCATTCTGGGGCTGGGAGCGACGCTTGTGCAGGGTGGGCACTGGGTGACTATCGCCGGCGGTGTCGCCGTGGCCGTGATCGTGATCTTCGGTCTCTTTGGTAGCGGCGACCAACCGTCTCCAGTGCAGGGCCTCAGCGGGGCCTCAGAGGCTCCGGCGGCTTCGGCACCCACCGTGCCCGGCTCCCTCGGTATCAACCTCGAAGATCTGACCGATCTCTGGAACACCGTTGCCGAGCAACCCAAGATCACTCGCGGCCTCGTTCGCAACAACGAGCCCGGCCAGTACGACAGTTTCATCTACCGCTTCGGCGACTGGGGGCGCCTGGCCGGCGCGTATGACCCATCGACCGACGCTTTGTATGCCCTGTTGGCAACTGGGCAACTCAGCAACGAGGCAACGGCCCAGCTGTACCTGCACCTCTGCTTCGTGCTCAACCCGTACTCCCAGGAGTGCATCGACTCCTACTTCGAGAAGGGGCTTGCCGACGGCACCCTCGCCGACTTCGGTGGGGTGTCGTATAAGGCTGAATGGCAGATCGACGATCAGACTTGGCGTCTTGACATCGAGGGCAACGTGCTGACCATCAGGGTTCTGGGCACAGAGGTCAGCTGAGCAACCGTAATCCCTGACGCGGCGTTCCAACTACATGTTCTACCGTTGAAGGGTGGACACTGATATTGCCGTTGTCGGCTCCCTCAACCGAGATCTGACCGTGCGGACGTCCCGGCACCCTCAGCCCGGAGAGACCGTCCTCGCCACCCGTCACTACACGGATGGTGGCGGGAAAGGCGCCAACCAAGCGGTGGCGGCGGCCCGACTTGGCGGCTCGGTTTTCATGATCGGCCGTGTCGGCAACGACGAGCACGGCGTCGCTCTCGTCGACGATCTGGCCTCCGAGGGAATCGACACAACGGGCATTGGCATCGACGAGAAGAGCCCGACAGGAATCGCCGTGATCACCGTCGACGACAACGCCGAGAACACCATCGTGGTCAGCCCCGGCGCCAACATGAGCCTCACCCCCCACCACGTCGCCGCGCACCGAGATCTCATTGCAGGAGCCAAAGTGATGCTCGCCCAGCTCGAGGTCCCGGTTGAAACCGTGACAGCCGCCGCCGAAGCAGCGGCGGGTCTCGTGTGTCTCAACCCCGCACCGGCCCAACCGTTGCCAGGTGAGTTGTTGAATCGGGTCGACGTGCTGGTACCCAATCGCTCCGAGCTCGCCCATCTGACCGGAATCCCTTTGCCCCAAACTGTCGGCGAAGTCAAGCGAGCCGTTTCGCACCTGCATTTTACCGGTGCGGTGGTGGTGACGTTGGGCGCAGACGGAGCACTGGTGCTCGATGGTGACACCGTCCTCCACGTCGAGGCACCACACATCGATGCCGTCGATCCAACAGGCGCGGGTGATGCCTTCTGCGGTGCGCTCGCCCACTCGCTGAGTCAAGGTCGGACCATCCTCGAGGCGGCCCGGTGGGCAGTCGTGGCTGGTGCGGTCGCCGCCACCCGTACTGGCGCCCAGGCCTCGATGCCAACACCTGCAGACATAGAGGCTCTCATACTGGCGTGAGTAATCTGCGCACCATTCCACGGCCGATCATCATCGATAGCGATCCCGGCCAGGACGATGCGGTCGCCATCCTCTTGGCTCTCGCCTCTCCCGAAGAACTAGAGGTCCTCGCCATCACCGCAGTGGCGGGCAACGTCCCTCTCGACCTAACAGTCGCCAATTCGCTCTCCCTTGTGGAACTGGCCGGCCGCGCTGACGTGCCGGTGTACCGGGGCTCGGTCCGGCCCATGGTCAACACCCTTGTCACGGCGGAGTATGTGCACGGGCCATCAGGGCTTGACGGGGCCGACCTGCCGCCACCCACGATCAAGGCTCAGCCGGGACACGCCGTGGACAAGATCATCGAGATCCTGCTGGCCAGTGACGACCAGGTCACCGTTTGCACTCTGGGTCCTCTCACCAACATCGGTCTCGCTCTTGTCCGTGAGCCCGAGATCGCAGACAGGATCGACCGCCTGGTGGTCATGGGCGGCGGGTTCTTCGAGGGTGGCAACACCACACCCACCGCCGAGTTCAACATCTACGTCGACCC
>QIDW01000267.1 GCA_003230435.1 Acidimicrobiia bacterium
CGGCTGGGAGCGCCCGATAGTCGACAGCCAGATCGATCTCACACCGGTCGCCGTCGCCACTCACCTCGATACGAACGAAGGTCGGGAGGTCGCGTTTCCTCGTATGGCCAAGGCTCGAACTGTCGAGCGCGCGTTCCAAAGCGTCACGCAACGCTGTCAAAGCCTCCGCCTCTCCCGGCGTCGTGAAGTAATCGAGATCGCGAGTTGCCCTGTGGATGAGACCCCGGACCATGAGGGCGCCTGCGCCAGCGAGAGCAAATCCTTCCGACTCTGGGAGCCTCTTTATGATCTCGGCCACTTGAACCTGGAGGGGTGTCAGCAAGAGAGAGATAGCCCGCGATGACGTTCTACCCATTCGCCCCATGCTTGGCGAACGTGGCGTGGCAGAACCAGCTCGTCCCACAAGTCGATGAGCTCATCGACTCGAACGAACCAACGGACGTCGTCCTCGTTCCCCTCTCGAAGAACCTGTTCGTATACCCGGGCGCGCTCCCGGCGATCGGACATCCAACGGATGTGCAACGGCAGCTCGACAACGCCGAAAGCCTTCGCAACGTCCTCATCGTCGAGATCCTCGGGCACGGCCGCAGCTTGCGCGGTCGCTCTTGTAAGCCTTTCCATGATCGCCTCAGGGTACCGCGAATTGCCTCCGAAACGCCCTACAGCGAGGGGCCGCTGAAGACATAATCGGCATCTCAGACGGACACCTGACGGACACCTGGCGGACAACAGGTCAATTCGCACGATCCATCCGCAGCCAAAAAGGCCCCCTGAACTGGGAATTTGCCTTGTGGGCGTTGACGGACTCGAACCGCCGACCCCTGCCTTGTAAGGGCAGTGCTCTAGCCAACTGAGCTAAACGCCCCATAGCTTGCTTCAGCTTCAGCGTATCGCCGTCAATGTCCTTGTCGCCAACCTAGCTATCCGGCCAAATGGCGCTCGTGGATGAAGTTCTCCGAAGAAACCGTGGGATCACCCTTGAAAACTTCCTGTCCTACCGGCGGGCGAAAAACGCTGCCCTTACGGCGGCGGCGGGGGGTCTCTTCCTATTTGGAGACGAGATCCGATTCGATCTGTTGGATGCGGGAGTGGGTGACTTCTGTCATCTCTGCCACATCCCTCATCGATAGGGCCAACGGGTGGACCGCTACGACAGCAGCTTCCAATGCTTCAAGGGCTCGCTGTTGGGCGATTCGTGACTCTCGTCGTGTCTTCTGAGCTTGGATGAAGAGGTCGTCGAGGTCGGTGTTCCCGACGTGGAAGGTTGAGTCAATCACAATGCCGTCGAATTCTTCATCTGACAGGTCGAGTATCGATGCGATCGCTTCTCGGATGTGGAGAGTGGCAGCCTTGAGTGACCGGCCCCAGGAATGAGCGCCTTGAACGTCGGGAGCTGACACGCTCCATTTCCCGTCGTCTTCTCGAGTGAATGTTGCTTTGTAGGTTGTCATCTGGTTAGCCACCTTTTGCCTAGGCAGGGTTCCATGTCTTTCTCGATGCTCTTCCAGGTTCCAGTTGCCATGTCTCCGGTGCAGGATGCTCCGGCTTTGTTGAGTTTCTTGGCTATTTCTTTTGCCGTCACAATGATTATAAGTATACCTACTATACAGTCAAGTGTAAAGTAACTATACATCTACTACCGAGGGCGTTTCTCCGGCAACAGGCCACTTGTAGCCTCAAATGCTGCGAGCCCTGTTTCATATCGGCGGAGCAAGACCCCCGCCCTCCCCCAGGCGGGGGTCTTCACTATGTGGGTCGATCAAGACGAGAAGGGGTCTGCTCGAGATCGACGGTGATCTCGAGAACTCGATTCGGGCATCGCATTTCTCGATCCTGACCATCACGGACAGCCACGGCTGGGCAGCCGGGCTTTTGCCCCAACACCACGCAGACCCCTTTGATCGCATGCTCGTCGCCCAAGGACAGATCGAGAGCATGGTCATCGCCACGATCGACAAGGTGTTCGACCTCTACGACGTCGCCACCATCTGACCAGTGGGCCCTCAATCGCAACTGTCCGCCGTATCCTCAGTCAAAGATGAGCCGTCACCCCGAGGTCAAGTCAATGGTCGATGCCCTTGTCGGCCGATGGACCGGGGAGGGCGAAGGCCAGTACCCCACAATCGAGCCTTTCGGATACAGAGAGACTGTGGTGTTCACGGAAAGGCCCGACCACCCTGCTGTTCACTACGAACAGCGAACCTGGCGCAAAACACCAGACGGTGACACCGTATCCCACTGGGAGACCGGCCTTCTCAGACTCTCCAGCAACGGCGATGTGCGGCTGCTCAATGCTCAGGGGGGGAGGTCAGAGGTCATGGAAGGGACCTGGGAACGCGAGGACGACGCATGGATCATCCTTCTCGAAGGCATCGGATACGCAGGCGACGAACGTGTTGTGGGGTCCTTGCGAAACCTCAGATTCGACGGAAGAACCCTGGGCTATTCGATGCACATGGAGACCACAGCCACCAACCAGATGAGCCTTCATCTGGAGGCCAGCCTCACTCGACAATCCGATTAGCCCACTCAATTTAGGTCTGGGTGCCTATTCAACCTGCTGTGGATAAATGCCGATAGAGATATCGACAAATGCCAAAGACTGGTCGGCGCTATTCCTACGCTGGCCACCAATCGTGTGAGGGTATGAGTAAACGATCTATCGAGCGAGAAGTCAGCGACGAGGCGATCCGCCAGTACTTGGATGGCATCGGTCTATATGACCTGCTCACAGCCGAAGACGAGGTTCGACTCGCCAAAGCCATCGAAACCGGTCGCAAGGCCGACATAGCCCTCGAAAGCGAGAAGGACTCGGCCAAACGCCGAAAGCTTGACCAGATGGTCCGGCTCGGCGAGGAGGCCCGTCAGACGTTCATCCGCTCCAATCTTCGTCTGGTCGTCTCCATCGCCAAACGCTACGGACACGCCAAACTTCCTTTCCTCGACCTGGTTCAGGAAGGCAATCTGGGTCTGATCAGAGCCGTCGAGAAGTTCGAGTATCGCAAGGGATTCAAGTTCTCCACCTACGCCACTTGGTGGATCCGTCAGGCGATTACCCGGGCGATCGCCGACAAGAGTCGGACAATCCGGGTTCCTGTCCACATGATGGACACGATCACCCAGATGCACTCCGCCGAGACCAATCTCACCAA
>QIDW01000400.1 GCA_003230435.1 Acidimicrobiia bacterium
TCTCGAATCGGTCGGCGCCGACGTGGGTCACCATGCGGTCTCCGCTCGGATTCCATGAGAAGTAGAAGGGAGCACCGCTATCCAGGATGGACGAGGTGCCGCTTGCGACATCGACCAACTCGAGATCCAGGCCTGCGGCGCCGCTGTGCAGCGCCCCAATGCTCTCTCCGTCGGAAGCCCAATACAGGTAGAAGGGGCGGTTGACCATCGGGACGACCGTGGGCTCATCCCCATCCACATCCTGGTAACCGACAGCAAAGCGGCCAGCCTCGGTCTGACCCCATGCAATGTATGTTGAGTCCGGCGACCAGACCGGCTGAAAGTACGACGCGTTATCTCCAGCATTGGCTGTGATCGTCCGCCGATCGGTTCCATTGGGATTGGTGATCACGATGTCGCCCTTCCCATCGAGGATCACCAGTTCGCCCGACGCGACTGTGGGCTTTTCAGGCTTTTCAGGCTTTTCAGGCTTTTCAGGCTCCTCATTGCCCGCGGTAGTGAGAGGACCTTCTGTGGTTGTGACAGCACTCGGCCCGGTGCATGCAGCGACAACCAGGGCAAGAGCAAACAACAGTGCGACACGGAAAGACATCGCTGCTGATCGTATTGACCGCGGCGTCTTATTCCGGAGTGTCCTCAAAGAATCAAGTTGGGCAAGCGCTGAAAGACCTGGGATCGGGGCAGGGCCTCCCTACACCCGGCCGCCACTGCCGCGTCGAGTCCAGCCACGTCGACATGGGGTCCATAGGCGACCACCGGCGGACCGATGGCGACGACGTCGGCCGGAGCTATCCCGCTGCTCAGGTCGAGGAGGATCAAATCGGCGGTAGGGAGGGCAACGTCAGTGAGTGAACGAGCGACAGATGCGCCGGGCACCGCCAACTCGACTCGACTGCCGTCCATCAGGTTCTTGGTGAGCACGACGAGACCGCTCATCGCTCAACCCGAGCAACGGCATTGGCGACCGAGGTTGACGGCGTCGTCATCCCGACGTTGCCAGGTAGCTGTTCACAATCACTTCGCCATGAAGTGTCTTGTGGACAGGACATCGGTCGGCGATCTCAGCGAGTCTCTGTTCTTGCTCAGAGCTGAGTGGCCCCCCCAACTCGATTTCACGATCGACGTGGTCGACGTATCCGGTGTCGGATTCACTCTCAGCGGAGTCTCTTGCGTGCACCTTGGTATGGCTGAGCCGGACGGTGACCGTTTCCAACGGCCACTCCTTTCTGTCCGCATACATGCGCAGCGTCATGGCGGTGCACGCTCCGAGTGAAGTCAGCAGGTAGTCATAGGGAGTGGGCCCGGTGTTGGTGCCACCAACGCTTTCTGGCTCGTCGGCGACCAGAGGAAAGCCGTTGGAGATGATGTCGGTCCGAAAACCATCCTCGATCCTCGCCACGGTCACACTCTCCGGGGCCTCACTGACGAAGTCGGGTTGGGAATGCGCCGCCAAGTCACCACTGGTGTAGCGATTCGCCCAAGATGCGATGACCTCGGCCACATAACGGGCGTCGTCGTCGACGGTGATCAGATGATCGGCGCCGTCGAGGGAGATGAAGCTCTTCGGATGACGCGCGAGATCGAGGATCTCCGCTGCGTTCTCAATGCCAACGACGTTGTCCGTCGGCGAGTGGATGACCAGGAGCGGTCGCCCAAGCTTGGCGATGGCCTCGTCGACCCGGGCGTTCTCGATGTCGTCGATCAATTGCTGACGGATCGTGAAGGGACGACCCGCCAGTGCAACCTCCGCTTCTCCGTCTGCTTCGATGGTGGCCAGGTCGGCAGCAATGTGACGCTCTATGTGCTTCGGAGTCACCGGTGCCGCCAATGTCACCACGGCCCGGACCGATTCGATTGCCGAGGCGGCCGCCAGGGATATGACGCCTCCTAGTGAATGACCGATCAGAAGCTCAGGAGCCCCGTAGTCGGCCTTCAGGAACTCGGCGGCATGGAGAAAATCCTCGACGCTCGTGGAGAAGTTGGTCTCCGAGAAATCGCCTTCGCTATCCCCCAGACCCGTGAAGTCGAACCGCAGCATGGCAATCCCGTGATGGGCAAGTGTCCCTGCGATGCGGCCCACGGCACGCAGGTCCTTGTGGCAGGTGAAACAGTTGGCGTAGAGGGCGTAGGCCAACGGCTCACCCGAAAGGGGAAGGTCGATTCGTCCAGCCAGCAACTGGCCATCTGAGTTGGCGAATTTGACTCTTTCGAAATGCATGGGTCAGAGCCTCGCAGATATCCTCGGGAAGCTGACCCTCAGTCCCTGACGTATCTAAGAAACAGAGACCGATCGCCGGAAGCGATTCGATCCAATCTCATGTCGATGGGTGGTTGGAGCGGCTCGCCATGAGCGATCGCCATGAGCGATTCGTTTCGACTCCCCCAGGGCCAGCATCGGCGACATAGTGATGTTGATCTCGTCAACCATGCCGGCGGTCATCAGGACGCTGTTGACGGTGGGGCCGCCTTCGCAGAGGATCACTTTCGCTGCACTGAGATGATTGACGATTCCGTTGCCATCGAGGTCGTCGATCTGGGCGACATCGGCCACCTTGGAGATCGCATCCACCCGATCCTGGTCGACCCCGTGGCCGGTCAGGATCG
>QIDW01000153.1 GCA_003230435.1 Acidimicrobiia bacterium
TCCACGTCGATGCGCCCCGTCACCGAGATGGCTCCACGCTTGACCTCCGGACACGCTGAGACACACTGTGTGCAGTTCACACAGGACCGAGCATCGAACGAGATCGACACGGTGTCTCCTTCGTACGTCTCGACGAGGGCATCGGTCGGACACGTCTTGGCGCATTGGCCGCACAACGTGCACGTCGACGCGTCGATCACCACAACGCCGAGGTTGGACGCAGGGTGGATGATGCTGATATCGCGCTGCGCGACATGGGCAACCGCCAGCATCACGTCCGGTGCTCTGTCACGCCCGAAGGGATGCTCCAACTCATCCGAGAGGCCATCCGAGAGAATCGGATCGTGGATCGCGGCACCTGTGACCATGCCGGGCTCGAGACCTGATTCCGACAGGACAGCATGAGCGAGATCGTTGGCCTGGATGGCGCCGGCGTCGAGTCCGAGGGGACATCCGCTCTCACCACAAGGAACCGCCGTGGCTGCTCCGGCTCCGATCAACAGACACGCCAACAGCCACGAGCCCGGCAGCATCGACGTGCACGGAACGTCGATGTCTGACCACCCGAGACGAGGTTCGATCGTGCCGCGAGAACACACGAAACGGATCCCGGCGGGCACGTCGACCCTGTCCACAAGCGCTCGCACTTGCGCCTCGAGCATCACCGTCGTGATGGCAGGGTTCTCGATCGCACCGATTGGGCACGTTGTCACGCACCGACCGCATGGCTCGCATGCATGCTTGTCGTACACGATGCGACCTGCCTGCCATAGATAGGCGTTCTGGGGGCAGACGTCGACACATGCACGACAGCCATCGCCGGCGGCACACATCTGGTGATCGACCAGGGGCGCCGCGATGTATGTGGGTGTGGGAGGTCGAAGGAACCCTCGACGGGTGACCAACTCTGGAAGCACGGGCTTGGCGTGCTCAGGAACGCTCTCCACGAATGCAGAGGCGCGGGCGCGTAGCCCACCGATGATGGCGGACAATGACACTGCGTCCACGCCCGGCTTGAAATCGGTGATCTGGGCGCCCAGAGGATCCACATCGATACTGCGAAGCGCCTTCTGCACGCCGGGAAGGTCGTAGCTCCCCTCGTGGAGGACGAGCACCACCCGATCAACATCGAGAGCGACGGCTCCTATCTGATGCGGACCCTGGCACAGGCCGTCGACAACGACCGCGTCCGGCACATCGTGGACGACCTGAGGTTGATCGCCGCACACGAAGATGGTGGTGGTCACGTTGAGACGCTCCGTTTCACAATGCTGTGAACAAAGTCGGTCTCATGCACGACGTACGCGTGGAGGAGGTCGATCAGGCGACCGTAGAAGGCATCGGCGTCAGCCGCTCTCGCACGCTCAGCGAACACGGGAACCCATACTGCCAGGTGGCCCTTCAGAAAACGAGCCTCGATGCCGAGGGTGTCCATGGCGAGACGACTCTGGTCTGACTCCCATGCCTCCGCTTCTACTCCGCAGAGATACGACATGACGTCCATCTCGGTCGAAATATGGTCGGAGGACTCGGCGCCCCCGACCGACATGAGTCCCATCGATCGGTACTCGCGCTGGAGGGCCGAGATGAAGTCGGCGATTCCTCCATCTTGTGTGGGAACTCGATAGAACGACTCCGCCGGCGTGGCCGGAGTTCCCCTCATACCCACACCGAAAAGTCGAACGTACTCAACCCCAAGCATCTCGATCGATACGACAGACCCGACTTCATCACAGAACCGTCGCCAATCCATCGAGTACGCATATCTGTCGAGGTCCCGCCCGTCCAGAAACTCGCGCGCCGAGGCAAGCAGCTCGAACCGCTCGCTCTCCGGTGGACGCAGGGCCGCTCCGATGAATCGGTAGAGGCCCTGCCTTGTACGCGCTTCGTCAGCCCACTCTGTCATCGTCCCTCGCCGGCAGCAGTTCGTAGACAAGTGCTGCCCCCAGGATCGCGACAATACCGGCGATGAAGAGGGTGGGCGCACCGAGGAAGGCCGGGTCGCTGTCGGCGACCGAATTCGCACCCCAAGGGGCGGAGGACAGGTAGCCGACAAACATCATTCCAAGACCGATCAGGATGAGGAGAAATGTCAGAATCCTACGCATCGACGAGCACCTCCTGCTCTGGCCGCTTCCCATTGAGTGGGATGATCGGGAACACCTTCATGAAGAGACCTATGAGCAGAGCCCCGAGGGCGAACAGCCCTGCAACCACGGCGAACTCGACCCACGTGGGGAAATAGGAACCGGGCTCATAAGGAAGCAGCATGCCGTGTGTCTGGGACGGGATCACCGTCAAGTAACGCTCCGCCACCGCTGATGTCGAGATTGCGATGCTCGCAAGGACCAGCAGCCACTGGCGCTGGACGGCCTGGGCGACGAGAAGCATCAGCCCGCCGACCATCAGCAGCAACCCGGACCAGAAGATCCATGCGTACGGTCCTCGGAGGAGCGCGTCTGCGAGAAGTCGCTCATTGCCGGGTGTTGCGTACAGCAACGTGACAAGCTCGACGATCTGGAAGTACACCGCAACGGCTGTTGCCACAAGGAGCAGACCACCCAGCCACTCGAACACTCTTGGCCCGATCAGCGCCGGATCATCCTTGAGCACTCTCCTCACGATGGCGGCCAGAACGATCAGGTTTGCGAGCCCTGAGGCGGCGGCAAGAACAAGGAAGTCTGGACC
>QIDW01000476.1 GCA_003230435.1 Acidimicrobiia bacterium
CACGAAGTTCTCGATCTGACGTCCGGTGAACTGGTCCAGATTTCTTGGGATCAACCGCGAGAGCTAGGGCGATTGGCCGTTGGTGGTGTAGATGTGTCCTAGTCGACTGAGCCAGGTGTGGTTTCGGTTGGGTGCGAGGGTGGGTTTCCAGGGTGCTTCGTGTTTGACTCGATGATGGTGACGGCACAACGGCGCAAGGTTGCAAGGGGTTGTGGGCCCTCCGTCGATTACGGCTACACGATGGTCGAGGTCACATTCGACTGACGGCATGCGACATCCGGGGAAGACACATGTCGGATGTTGGATCTGGACGTGGCGTTTCAGAGCGGCAGTGGGTCTTCGGCAGGTGATCCCGTTGTGGAGTACTTGTCCGGTGTCAGGGTCGGTGACCGCCCACCGCCATTCCGCCTTTTTTTGTTCCCGGGCGACTCGACGAGCAATATCAGCGATAACCGGTCCGTATCCGAGGACCTCTGCCGGCTTCTCGTCTAACCCGACCAGTGTGGTCAGGTCGACACGTATGTCCACCATTGCCCTGGCCTGGACACCCGTTGTGTGGTCGCCGTATAGAAGGTCGGTGAACACGTCGGCGCGGAGTTGGTCCATCGTCCTGGAACCCTCACGTTTCTTCAGGTTGCGGGCGAGACGATTCAGTTTTTTGCTGATAGCGGCCGCCCGGTCGGCTGGTAGACCGTAGGCGTGGAGGTCGGCTGTCCCGTCGGTGGTCGCTTCGATCACGACCCGACGTTCCTCCCTGGCGTTCTCGTAACGGGTTTTCGCTTCTTCTGGGTCGGTTTCGATGCACAACCGGCGGATCCGGGCCGCCAACTGTCCCGTAGTCAGGTTGGGAGCACGGTCGATGATCCGTTCGACCACGTTTCGGGCAGTGTCCTCGGACAGATGGGAGGTCCCTTGAACAATGGTCCTGGCCCGACGGACGTCGATACGACCCTGAGACAACGTCTCCCACACTTTGGGTAGCCGTTCACGGAGTTCGAGAGCGAAACCCAATTCGTTATCAGCAGCCCTCCGGGTCAGATTCAACGCAGCACCAACATCATCAGAAGCAAACTCGACCAACACGTCGGACCGTTCCACCCCAGAATCCGCATCCCCATTGGGCGAATGAGCAACCTCGGTGATAGTCGCCATCCTCGCAGCAGCGTAGTGGGCTTCCATGCGGGCTTCGGCTCGCATCACCACCACCAGATCATGACCATTCAACCGGGAACGGTCGATCCGAAACAGAAACCCGGCCAGGATCGGACCCGGAACAAGACTGTCCAAATCCTCAGGCAACACTTGGCGTTCCAGCACTGAATCGAACATACGTTCGACCATATCGGGTCCCAACGACAGATTCCAGGGGTCTGACCCCAAACCCATGAAAAGATCTGAGAAATCTCGCTAATGCCCCAGTGCTTGTGGCCCGGCTCAGCTGAGCCGCTGAGGCCGGAGACTTGGTGATGAGCGAGGCTGTGGCTGCAGCCGGCGACGTGGATACAACCCGCCCTCCAGCATCTCGAACTGAATCTGAAGGGCAAATCTGAGCCCTTCCCGGCGTGGATCGAGAAAGCTGCCGATGTCAAGGAGGATAAATGAGCAATCGTCAGATCATCGAGAGTTGCTGGAACGCATTTGTGACAGGGGACCTGGGCACATTCAAGAAATTCGTCCACCCTGACATCGTCGTCACCTACCCACAGTCAGGGGCGAGGTGATACGGGGTCGCGAGAACTCAATGGCCACCATCCGCAACTACCCGATGGCGCTGCCTGAAGGTACCGCCGTCAACCTCGAGGGACCCGACGTAACAGTTTCGGTTTCGCCTTCAATGCCCTTCGGGATGTCTGTAATCACTATCACGGGCGGTGGGGACAGAGGACTGAATCCCTGGTTCGGTCTGCTGGCCGCTGATTCCTAGTGTGTATGGCGTGAAACGATGGCTCTGGCTTCCGCTGCTGATCGTGGCCGGTCTCCTCTCAGCTCTCCCCAGGATCATGGCCCGCATGTTCGCCCCACCTCATCGAGCGAATGAGCGATCCCCTGCCGATCTTGGGTTGCCCGAGGAACAGGTGTGGCTTCGCAGCGTCAATGGCACCAGACTTCACGGTTGGTTCATCCCGGTCGGGGGGACCGCCCCCGCTGTCGTCGTCCTTCATGGCTGGGGCGGGAACGCCGCCCTGATGCTCCCCCTGGCGCCTCATCTTCACCGTGCCGGGTTTCACACGCTCTTCCTCGATGCCCGCAATCATGGATTCTCCGAGCACGACCGCTTCATGTCGATGCCCCGGTTCGCCGAGGATCTCGAGGTCGCAGCCGAATGGCTCGACGCCCACCCGGATGTGACAACA
>QIDW01000276.1 GCA_003230435.1 Acidimicrobiia bacterium
CTCCCAGACGAGACTGGTCATTACCCGGGCGCCCGATGCGCCGAGGGGATGACCGAGTGCAATCGCACCACCATTGACGTTCGTCCGATCCCACAACGCCATTGGATCGGTGCCTCCATGCTCCATGCGCCAGGCCACGGTGACAGCGGCAAAGGCTTCATTCACCTCGAACAGATCGATGTCGTCAATAGAGAGACCAGCGCGATCGAGTGCCTTCTCCGTTGCCGGTATCGGTCCAGTGAGCATGAGCACCGGATCGACACCCGCCATGGTCATGGTGTGAATCCTTGCTTTTGGCTCGAGCCCGAGTTCCTCGGCCTTCTCCTCCGCCATCAAGAGCAAAGCTGCCGCGCCGTCGGAGATCTGGGACGAGTTGCCTGCGGTGATCTTGCCATCGCTCTGGAACGCAGGCTGGAGAGATGACAACTTCTCGAGAGAAGTGTCCCACCGGATTCCCTCGTCTCGCTTGATGACTTCGGTGCTTCCGTCGTCCCGGGTGACCTCTACCGGAGTGACCTGGCCCTCGAATCGACCCTCTTCGGTGGCCTGGCCGGCTCGTCGATGGGATTCGAGGGACAACTCGTCGAGTTCCTCGCGGGAAATCCCCCACTTCTCGGCGATCATCTCGGCGGAAATGCCTTGCGGGACCAGTCCGTTGGCGTATCGCTCCAGCATCTTCGCTCCGAACGGCAGACCGGGACCCTGCTGAGCAGAAGCCCCCATCGGAATCCTGGTCATGTTCTCGACACCCGCGGCAACGACGATGTCCTGGACTCCGGCCATTATCGCCTGAGCCGCAAAGTGGACCGACTGCTGTGACGAACCGCACTGACGGTCGATGGTCACTCCCGGCACCGACTCTGGGTATCCAGCAGCGAGGGCGGCGTTGCGACCCACGTTGTAGGCCTGCTCGCCGATCTGACTGACATTGCCCATGATCACGTCATCGATGAGCTCGGGGTCGAGGTCGTTCCTCTCGACAAGAGCCTCGAGGGGGATGGAGGCAAGATCGACGGCATGAGTGTTCTTGAATGCTCCGTTGCGACGGCCGACCGGAGTGCGGACGGCATCGACGATCACTGCGTTTGTCATGTCTCTCCATTCTGATGTCAACCGGTACAACCGGAAGCGATTGACCGTCCATTCCACGGTCCGGTGTGGAGACGATGGGACTCGAACCCACGACCCCCGGCTTGCAAAGCCGGTGCTCTTCCAGACTGAGCTACGTCCCCGTGTTATTCATTTTACGGGTTCGCCTCAGAAGGGAAACTCGACAAACTTCTGGGTCCGTTTCTGGTGCCACCTACCAGGTACTTTCTACGCAGCCCGAGGTCAATCCACTTTGAGGATTCTCTCCGCCGGCGATAGTCGTCTGTGCGCATCTCTGGCTCGCTCGTCGGCGGCTGAAGCGGCGTAACGAACAACCATCGCCTGAGAGCGCCACCCGGCCAGCCGCATCAGGTCGCCCTCGTTTCCTCCCGCGACCAAGAACATGTGCGAGAAGGTGTGCCTGAACATGTGTGGGTGGACCCGGTCGATGCGGGCTTCGCCTGACCTTCGCCAACACATTTGGCGAACTCCCGACGGGGTGAGGCGACCCCTGCCGCCGAGCCACCACCACTCACTGTCCGCAGCGGTATGAAAATCCCTGACCTGCTGGTATCGGTCCAAGGCCTGAACCACGTTGGGAGATAGTGGCAAAGCCCGGTGGTGTCGACCCTTTGCGACGATCCGAGCCGCTTGGGTGTCCCAGTCGATGTCGGATACCTTCAGGTTTGTCACCTCTGAGAGCCGGGCTCCGGTGTCGACAAGAAACAGGATGAGGGCCGTGTCGCGGCGTTCTCTGAACCCGCTGCCGGCGCACACCCGGAGCAGCTTCCGCAGGTCTTCAATCGGGATGATGGGAGTCTGCTTCTCATCGGTCCGCGGTGCCTTCATCGCCGTCATCGGGGAGGAAGCAATCTCACCCTCCTCCACAAGCCAGGAGAAGAACACATGGAGATCCCGATACCGTGTTCGGGCGGTCGAACCAGACCAGCCGGCCAACACATCGGAGATGAAGGCCTCCAAATGCTGGCGTCGGACCTGCGCCGCCTCCGTTGGCATCTGGTGGTCCTCGAGGAAGCCGATGAGCTGACCGACGCCACGGAGGTAACCATCGATCGTGTGCGGCGACAGGTTCCGGGCCAGCAGATGATGATGCCAGCTTTCAGACAGCGAAGTCAGATCACCCATAACAATCTCGGTTTCGTTGACATGGGACCGTCTCAAATACATACGCCGTGTCAACATGCGACACAAGGGGGTCGCTTGGTGGAAATGTGATCTTCTGCGACTGACGCGATCCCCGAGG
>QIDW01000321.1 GCA_003230435.1 Acidimicrobiia bacterium
GTGCCCTGGCCCGTTGACACATAGAGGGCGCCATCGCCACCCAACGTGATGTTGGTCGGAGCGTCAAGTTCCGATGCCAGGACGCGCGGTGGGCTGCCGTCTTGGGGATAGACCGTGACCGTGCCGCTGAATCTGACGTAGCCGCCGTGTCGGGGAGGAGCATCCGGGTCTTCCAGGTCGGCGCCACCGTCGAACAGCCCCGCGTAGTCGGCTGCCATCTCGACAACAAAGATGTTCCCGAACTCGTCGATAGCGACATCTACGGCCGTGGTGAGGCCGCTGATCTCATCGACGACCGCACCGGTGGCCGGGTCGACCCGTACAACCTTGGCGTCGCCGACAACGAATGGGATGAAACTGCCGTCCTCGGCCTGCGCGACACCCGAAAAGAGTGCGACCAGGACATCCCCGTTTCGAGGATCGACGGCGAGGCCCGCAGGTACAGCCTGCTGGTCGCTTCCAAGCGGTGAGAACACCACCACTTCGCGTCGGTCGCCGGTCTCGAGCGAAATCTCGATCAGCTGGTTGAGCGTGCTCTCCGTTGCGAAAATAGAGCGTTCATCGCGGGCGAGCGCGATCCCCGTCATGTTGCTTCGGGCAGAGAGATTGCGACCGGTCGAACCGTCCGCGCTGATCTCCAGCAGAGCGAACTCATCGAAGCCACCGTCAATCGACAGATAGACGCGCCCGTCGCCGTGCACAGCAATGTCGCTCGGGCCGCTCACCTCGTCCCTGCCCGTTGCATAGACATTCATCGCGTTGTAGCTTGCGAGATGCTCGAACCACGGTTCGATTTCCCCCGGATCTCCAAAGTCGCCGTCGTTGTTGCGATCTATGAACCTGGTGAGCCTTCCGGTGCGCTGGGTCACATCTGCGGCGTCATCACCCAGGCCGGCCTCCGCCACCAGAACCCCACCCTCGGCATCCACAGCGACACCACGAGGATTGCGAAGATCCGTGAGGATCACTTCCGTGGTAGCCGGAGTCGGTGAATCCGAGGAACGAGATGTCGTACAGGCAGCGAATGCCACGCTGGACACCACGAGAGCGACGACGATGCGAACCGAGTTAGCGCGCACGTACCACCACCGTCTTCGCTGCCTTGTCGTGCAACCCTCGACGAAGAGTGTCGAAGAGCAGCCAGCCGTAGATGACCACGGAAATGACGCTGACTCCCGGTAGGAACACGAAAAAGCCTGGGACCGCCCAGCGCAGTGCCGAGGGGCCGAGACCGGGAATCCGTGCGGTTTGTTCCATCACGACCCTGGTGCCGATCAACATCTTGCCGAGCGTCTGGCCGCGCGACACAGTGAACCCGATGTAGTACGCCGCGCCGACGAGCCCTTGAACGAGCCTGGCTGTGGTGGGCAACCGCAGAGCGTTTCCGCCGCCCAGATCGATCCCGAGTGCCGAAACGACAACGAGGGCGATCATGACGAGGACCGTCCAGTCGATGACGAATCCGACAAAGCGTCGCCAGGGTTCCGCGACATCGTCTTCATCGACGAGGGCGTCCCAGTCATCTTGAGTCATGTCACGTGTTCCTTGCCGGCCTCAACTCCGAGACGCTACAACATCGGACTCGTAGCCAGAATGCCGTCGATGACACGCATGTTGGCTATCGCATCCGAGGGCTGTACTGGCGGCGGTGCGCCATCGAGAATAGCCTGGGCAAACAGCGCGGCCTGGACCGAGTACTGATCCACCGCTGGGAACACGATTGTCTCGTTCACGTCAGCCTCGAGTGAATCGTCATTGACCGTCACGACGATTCTTGTTTCGCGATCCGGCCGCGGGTTGAACGGGGCCTCGATCATTATTCGACCCGCCGTACCAACGATGTGGACCCATTGCGCGTCGCCAGCGCGTGTGGAACACGTAAACGTCGACTGTCCACCACCGGGAAACGTGAGAATTCCGGAGCTCACGATGTCGATACCCATCGCGGCATCGCGGTGCGTGACCGACTCGATCTGGACCGGCTCAGCATCGAACAGCATCCGCGCCACGCTGATGCTGTAGCAGCCAATATCCATCACCGCCCCCCCACCCCTGTTCGGCCGATTGCGTATGTCGGTCGGATCGTCGTTGTAGAAGCTGAACCAACTCTGCACACCTACAAGATCCCCGATGCTCCCCTGCCTCACCAAGCGCACTGTTTCCACCCATTGCGGGTGGTGACGGTACATGAAGGCCTCCTGGAGATTCACACCTGCTTTGCGGCATGCTCTGACCATCTCCTCTGCTTGTGCTCCCGACATTGCAAGCGGCTTCTCGCACAGTATGTGTTTACCCGCTGAGGCCGCCTTGATGACCCACTCAGCATGCATGTCGTTGGGAAGCATAGACAGCATCGACGTTGTCGGCCGACAACAGATCGTCGTAACAACCGTAGGCATCGCGTATCTCGAGCCGATCAGCAGCAGAGACCGCACGGCCTTCGTCTCGGGAAGCAATGGCCACCACCTCACAACTCTGAGCACGTTGAATCGCCGGTATGACTTGGTTCAAGCCGATGTCAGCTGTGCTGAGTATCCCCCAACGAACCGTGGCCAT
>QIDW01000157.1 GCA_003230435.1 Acidimicrobiia bacterium
CGGACCACAGGCTCGGTCCCCGATGGCCTGACCAGCACTCGTCCGTTGTCGCCAAGCTCATCCTCGACCTCTCTTACCTCGTCCCAAAGATCATCAGCGTCGCTCAGATCGGCCAAACGACCAACAGGCACGTTCTCGAGAATCTGTGGATACTCGGTTATCGCCTCTGCCCGAAGCTCACGCAGCTCCTTGCCGGTACCGGCCACGACGTTGAGTAGCTGGACAGCCGTCAGCAGCCCGTCTCCGGATTGGCAGTGTTCGGGGAAGATTATGTGGCCGGACTGCTCTCCACCGAGAAGACCCCCGCGATCCATCAGTGCCTCCATCACATAGCGGTCCCCGACCTTGGTCTCGACGATCTCAATATCCGCCTCGGCCATCGACTTTCTGAAGCCGAGATTCGCCATGACCGTCGTCACGACGAGGTTCTTCTTGAGCTTCCCTTGCTCCTTCATGTGGCGAGCGATGATTGCCATGATCACGTCCCCGTTTGCAACCCGACGATCCTCATCGATGGCGATGAGTCGATCGGCGTCACCGTCAAACGAAAGCCCGATACGGCCATTGGTGCGGGAGGCGAGAAACTCAGGATGGGTGGCGCCACAACCGTCGTTGATGTTGGTGCCATCGGGCTCCGCGCTATGAACAACAACATCGGCCTTGAGTCTTTCAAACAACTCCGGAGCCGCCTTGAAGGCCGAGCCGTGTGCACAGTCCAGCGCCACCTCCACACCGCTGAAAGAGTACCTCGAGAGGTCAACGAGGTGATTCAGGTATCTGCGGTAGCTGTCCTCGCTGGGCAGACGAAAACCGATGGCCGGGCCGACAGCGGAGCTCATTCCAGATGACCGGAGACGGTCTTCGAGCTCCCGTTCGACCTCGTCTGCCAGCTTGGTGCCGCGGGCCGCGAGCAACTTGATCCCATTGTCTGGAGCCGGATTGTGCGAGGCAGACACGATGGCTCCCATCGTTGCCGCGCTCTCAGAAGTCAGATAGCTGATACCGCCGCTCGGCATGACCCCCACATCGATCGTATCGATGCCGGAGGCGTGGAATCCTGCCTGAAGAGCCGACGACAGCATCGAACCCGACCGTCTGGTGTCGAGACCGACGAGAACCGGCCCACCTCGAAGCCACGACCCTGCGGCTCTGCCGATCTCGAGGGCCAGCTCCGGTGTTAGCTCAGAACCGGCAGCGCCACGAACGCCGTCGGTGCCGAAGATGGGCTTGCCATCGTCGAGAAGACGACGGAGGTCTGACATCTAGCGCTTCGTGTACTGAGGAGCCTTACGAGCCTTCTTGAGCCCGTACTTCTTGCTCTCCACGATGCGGGAATCACGTGTGAGCATGCCGGCCTTCTTCAGGGTGGGTCGCAGCTCCGGGTCGAGCTCGAGTAGACCGCGTGAGATCCCGAGACGGAGCGCATCGGCCTGGCCGGTCGTTCCGCCACCCTCGAGGGTGGCGTTGATGTCGTAACGGCCCTGGGTCTGTGTCAGGTTGAGTGGCTCCAACACACGCATGCGGGCGGCCATTGTCGGAAAGAAGTCCTCGAGCGGTCGCCCGTTGAGCACGACCTGGCCGGAACCATCGAAGAACCGGACCCTCGCCACAGACTCCTTGCGTCGACCGGTCGATTGCACAAGTGGCTTTGGCATCAGATCTCCACCTTTCGGATGTCGAGCTCGAGAAACTCTGGTTTCTGAGCCTCGTGAGGATGATCGGGACCGGCGTAGACCTTGAGCTTTCTGATCATCTGGCGGCCGAGTTTGTTCTTGGGAAGCATGCCTCTGATGGCACGCTCGATGATCGCCTCGGGACGACGCTCTCGCAGCGACTCGAAGGTCTCAGCCTTGATGCCGCCCGGATAACCGGAGTGGCGATAGTAGATCTTCGATTGGCTCTTGTCCGAAGTGACAGCGACATTTTCGGCGTTCACGACAATCACGAAGTCACCACCGTCGACATGGGGTGCATAGGTGGGCTTGTGCTTGCCACGCAGAATCTGCGCTACGTTGGATGCGAGCCGGCCAAGCGGGAGGTCCGTCGCATCCACAACATGCCATACACGTTGGATGTCACCCGGCTTTGGCGAATAGGTCTTGTTCATTGTCATCTGGATCAATCCTCGCACAACTGAAGTACGGGGGACCGTTTGGGGAAACGGCTCCGCAGCGGGAGCAGGGCATATGCTACGTCGGCCAGTCCCCGTAGGCCAATCCGAATGATCACAATCGACGACATAAATGACGCCCGGTCCCGGTTCGAAGGACTGGTCACAACAACTCCCATCATCAAGTCTCACTCGTTCTC
>QIDW01000274.1 GCA_003230435.1 Acidimicrobiia bacterium
TGACGACGGCGAGCCGCGTCGACATCACCAGGCTCCAAGAACAGATGTCCACACCGCTGGCGCCGGTGTATCTGGTCTTGATAGGGGAGGGGAGCGGAGAGCTACCTGTGACCGTGAAGCCCCCGGTATTCGTCAACGAAGGGCCTCATCTTGCATATGCCATCCAGTGGTTTGGCTTCGCACTGATCGGTCTTGTCGGCTACGCGTTCCTGATTCGAAATCAGCATTTCGGTCAGTCTGACGCCGGGGATCTGGCGAGACCGTCTACAACCTCATAACCGTCCAGGTCTATGAGTTGATTGGGATCTAATCGAATCTTGGCTGAGCGCGAACCAGCACCAACAATCACCCAGTCTTTGGCTAGGACTCTGGAGTCAATCCATACCGGGAGATCCTCGGGGAGACCGAAAATCGTCACGCCACCGATTTCCTGACCGGTGAGCTCGCGTGTCAGATCGGCAGAGGCGAAGCTGACCTTCCTCACTCCAAGCCGACGTCTGACCATTCCATTGACATCGAGACGGTCGTTCGCCAGAACAACACACATGGCGTTGTGTCCCTCGGGTTTACGTGATGCGACAAGGATCGCGTTTGCCGACTTCTCCAGTGGTATCCCGTATGCCTCGCAGAACGCGGCGGTGTCGGCCAACGCGGGATCACACACCATCTCTTCGTACTCGATCGAGCACGACTCGAGATCAGCAATCACACGTGGGTCTGCCGGCATCTCCCCGCACCTTACGGGTCCGAGCCGTGGCCAGGTCCGCTCGGAGAGGCGTCACTACAGTGGTTGTTCGCAACCACGCCACCTGAGGGCCCATCATCTTGAAAAGATTGATCGAATGCGTCCCCAACTTCAGCGAGGGGAACGACCCGAGCGTAATCCGGCGGATCACTGATGAAATCGAGGCCGTTGATGGTGTGAAGCTCCTGGATGTCGACGCTGGCAAGGCCACCAACCGCACGGTTGTCACCTTCGCCGGTCCTCCTGATGAGGTCGTTGAGGCTGCGGTGGGCGGCGTTCGCAAAGCGTCCGAGCTCATCGACATGAGTAAACACTCGGGCGAACATCCGCGGTTTGGCGCCACCGACGTCTGCCCCCTCGTGCCCATTGCCGGCGTCACTATGGAGGAGACAGTTGGCTATGCGCGGGAACTGGCGAGACGGATAGGTGATGAGGTCGGTATCACGGTCTACTGCTACGAGGAGGCTGCTACTCGACCGGGGCGCCAGAACCTGGCCGCGGTGCGGGCCGGCGAGTACGAGGGTCTGGCAGAGAAACTTGCCGACTCCGAGTGGGCACCCGATTATGGGCCCAGGGAATTCAACCCACGCTCCGGTGCGACCGCGGTGGGAGCACGGGACTTCCTGGTTGCTTACAACGTCAACCTGAACACCACGTCTACTCGCCGAGCCAACGCAATAGCTTTCGATGTCCGAGAGAAAGGTCGGATGAGGCGGAAGGGTGATGGGCTTACCGGCGAGATCGTCCGCGACGCTGATGGAGACCCGGAGTGGGTGCCAGGTTCACTCAAGAACGTGAAAGCCATCGGCTGGTACATAGAGGAGTACGGCGTCGCTCAGATCTCGATGAACCTCACCAATATCTCGGTTACACCGGTTCACGTCGCCTTCGACGAGTGCTCTGAGCGCGCTCGAGACCGCGGGGTGCGTGTGACGGGTTCGGAATTGGTCGGTCTCATTCCCCTGCAAGCGATGCTCGACGCAGGCCGGTACTTCCTGCGCAAACAACGGCGCTCTACCGGAGTGTCCGATTCCGAGTTGATCAAGATAGCGATCAAGTCGATGGGGCTCGACGAGATTGCCGACTTCGACCCGCAGAAGAAGATCATCGAATACGTGCTCGCAGCCGAAGGTGAGAGCTCGAAACTGGTCGATAGGTCCATTCGCGAATTCGTGCAAGAGACAGCCTCCGAGTCACCAGCGCCTGGCGGCGGCTCCGTTTCTGCGGCTCTCGGGGCGTTGGGCGCAGCCCTGGCCGCGATGGTGGCCAATCTTTCCTCCCACCGGCGCGGTTGGGATGACCGTTGGGAGGAGTTCTCCGACTGGGCTGAGAAGGGAAAGGCCTGTTACGACGAACTGCTTCGTCTGGTAGATGACGACACGGATGCCTTCAATGCAATTCTCGACGCCTTTCGCCTGCCCGAGGGCAGCGATGAGGAGCTCAAAGCGCGCACCGCAGCGGTCTTGGCTGCAACCAAGCGCGCCATCGAAGTGCCGCTGACGGTGATGGAAGTCTCGCTCGAAGCGATGGAGACAATCCGGGC
>QIDW01000216.1 GCA_003230435.1 Acidimicrobiia bacterium
CGGAGTGAGCCGAGATCGAGCTCTGGCCAACGGCGAGCTGGACTCCGTCCCAAGAACGCCGAACCGCGCCACGTCATCGGGTCGGGGTGCACCAGAATACTCGCTCAGGAACCGGCATTAGGCGCTAGCCCAGATCCCCGAGATGGTTCGCGTTCTGTCCTGTTAGGCCCACAAGCGAAGTCCCTGGTCAGAGGCTTTTACTTAGCGTGGTAGAAGGTCGACGACCTCTCCCAGGACGCGCTCAGGACGCGAAATTTTCGTGGAGACGACATCGAGACGCTCCATGACCTCGTCGAGATCACCCTCAAACAGGTGCGTGTATGTGTCCAGAGTCACCGAAGCGTTGCGATGTCCGAGCTGCTGTTGGATCGCTTTCACCTCGGCGCCGGCGGCACGCATCAACGATGCACACGTGTGACGCAGGTGGTGGGGAGTGATGTCTTCCAGATTTTCTCCGGCTCTGTTGCGAGCTGGATTCCAAACCGATCTCCGGAAGTTCGAGTAACGCAGCGGACCGCCTTGCGGCGCGGTGAAGACCAAAGCCTCCGGATCGTCGGGCACGGTCTCCATATGGCGGCCCAGCATCTCCGACACGAATGGCGGCAGGTGG
The DNA here is from genome assembly GCA_003230435.1 of Acidimicrobiia bacterium. Taxonomy (GTDB): domain Bacteria; phylum Actinomycetota; class Acidimicrobiia; order Spongiisociales; family ZC4RG35; genus SZUA-217. The sequence goes on from QIDW01000216.1 coordinate 611, forward strand.
ACCGTCCGCGTTTGACAAGTCTTGGTCGGTCCGAATGCCACGCGTCCTGAGATATCCGACAATGCTTCGCTGATGTCGAGCCGGCGGCGCAGCACGTCGACACGCCCGCGGCGGAGCGCTGCCATCTCTCCCCATCGCAGCCCGCCGTAGGCGAGGACGTAAACGATGGTCGAGTGCGCACGCGCGGGCATGGCGTCGGCGAGGAGCGTCACCTCGTCCGCTGTGAGGTACCGGTGATCCGGTTGGGTCAGTCGAGGGAGTTCGACCCGGCGCGCCGGGTTCCGACCAATCAAGCCGTCTTCAAGCGCCTGCTCCATGATGGCGGCGAGACATTGGTGTGCTTGACGGATCCGAGAGGCCGACAGGTCTTTGTCGACCATCTCACGTATCCACGACCCCACCATGGTGCGGTCAATAGAACTGAGGCGTGTCACCCCGAATGTGGGAAGAATTCTCGACTCGAGGAGCGATCGGTATCCATCTCGTGTCTTGTCATTGATGCGGGTCTTGGCAGCCAGCCAAGCGGCGGCGTATTCGTCAGCGAGACCTGTCCAGCCGAAGGGTCTATCCATTGGCCACGGTTGACTTTCGAGAGTTGATCGGTGAGCCAACGCTCCGCATCGGCCTTGCGATCGAAGATCCGACTGTGCCAACGACGGTCTGCTCCCTCCTAGCGTGCTCGGTAACGCCCGTTGTCTCGCCGGTTGATGGCGCCCCTCGGCATGCTGTTGTCCTCCTACTGGTGCTTCGACCAAGTATGCCGCCAAGTCATCACCGGTGCGCTTGCAGACGGAGAGATGTCTCGTCTTGTACTCGTTCACTAATCCAACGGTCGACGTCGCTTTGGCGATAGCGAAGATGCCGGCCGAGCAAGCGAGTGCCAAATGAATGCCAATTGGCCCATTCGCCAAGATTCTCGAATCATTGCAGGGAAGCCGGCGGGGCCCATCGAATGAGGTTCCGGTCAATTCTCGATTCTTCTCTGAACGTGAAATTGGAGGGTTTCTGACGGGGCTACTGACACTGAAAAAACAGGGTTCGGTGCTAAATGCCGGTCGCCGGCAGGCTTTCAACCTCGGGGGAGTTCTCAGCAGGCCTGTTCTTTGGTCTCCGGGTGAATGCTGAGCATTCTGGTCGGCCGGAGAGGCCCTAATGACAGGGCTCCAGCCGTTTCTCACAGTGCAGGAGGCCGCCGTTCAAACGGGTCAGCTATGGCGCAGAAACCCCACCGAGAGCCCGGAACCCCTGGACAGGGTCCAATTCAGCTGTAGCCAACTGTGCGCACGGTTTCACCCGATCAAAGTCCCGAGCAGGCACGTCCAGAACCGATGGAATCGAAAACTGACATCGAGCTGAAAGGGTCCCAATGCACGATGCTTCTGAATCCCAGATGCAAGGAGGACAGGATGACCGATCACATAGATCGTTACCGCATCACCCTCGAATACAACATCGGCTGCTTCACCCGCATCGCGTGCACAACCCTGTCAACAACACACGCATATGCAACAAGTTGCGATCGGTTAACTGGTTGACCGGGAGGGTTGGCTGATGGCCCTGGATCGTGGCACCTTGACCAACATCAACCGCCGGGTCTTCGCCGAGTTGAATCACACCAATGGTGTCCGGGCGGTCAAAAGTTCCTGTCTCCGATGCAATGTGGTCCACATGGCGCCGCTACTGCGAGGCGATCGGCCTATCGATGGGAGACGGAGTGGCCGGGCTCATCACCCACGAACTCAAGAGCGTGGTGGGCAGCGACGGCAACGATGCGGTGGTGTTTGCTGACCAGGTTCATCGTCTTGGGAAGGAGTGGGCTTCGAGGCTGGACGCCCGGCAACATGAGCTTGACACCCAAGCCGAGCTATTACGAAAGAAGGAGGAGCACCTCAGGGCATGGGAACACCGGTTGCAGACCCAAAGAGCGGCTGATCGTCGGGTGCAAGGCCGGGCGAAGGTGGGTCGCAACGACCGGTGTCCCTGCAACTCCGGCCTGAAGTACAAGCACTGTCACGGTCTGCCCGGACGCACGGGGTAGCGGTGACCGACACTTCACGTAGCGCATAATGAATCTCGTATGTTGTCAAGTTGCCGGCGGGTGGACAGGACTGGGGTGGGCCACACCTGTGGGGTGGGCAGGCTCGTATTAGGTCACACGATCCGCCAAGAAGAGGGGTGGGTGGGGGTCGACAGGTCATTATCAGGACAGAGGCGTTTGCCTCGTCAGCCGGTTTGTTGGGGTCAGACCCCCACCACGGTTTCAGATCATGTGGGGCAGCTGTTTAAAGGTTTGGCGGGCGACGTAGCGTTTGAGACAACGCATGATCTCTGGGTTAGAGAGGCCTTTGTCTCTACGTCGGGCCACATATCGTCTTGTTTCTTCGTGGCTGCTCATGCGGGTGAGGACGATCCGGTAGAGGGCGGCGTTGGCTTGACGGTCACCTGCCCGGTTCAACCGGAACTTCGTAGTGACTTTGCCTGAGTTGGCAGGGATGGGACTCACTCCGCAGAGACGAGCCCAGGATCTTTCACTGTGGAGACGTTCAGGATTATCCCCGGCGGTCACCAGCAGCGTGGCGGCAGTGTCGACACCGACCCCATACATCTCGAGCAGCGAAGGGGCCGTCTCCTCGATCAGAGACCGGAGGGTCGCATCGATGGTCCGCATCTCGGCATCGAGGTGTTTGATCCGTCGGGCCAGACCCCGGATCACCAGATTGGTTCGATACGTGAT
>QIDW01000208.1 GCA_003230435.1 Acidimicrobiia bacterium
TACTTTCTGAACTTCCTCGACGATGGATCCTTGCGGGTGATCGACTGGGAATATGCCGGAATGGGGGACCCAATGTATGACCTGGCCGGGGTGGGGTACATCCTCGATGGTGCCGGTCGGGACCTGCTACTCGAGTCGTACTTCGGTGAGACCGACAGCGGGCTTCGTCGCGACCTGGACGACCTCATTGCTGTCTACATCTGCTGGAACGTCGCATGGACTCTGCTCCAGATCGGCGTCAGTGAGATCGACTTCGACTACGTCGCCTTCCTCGAGGAGCTACTCGACGGATTGGCCTAGTGCTCTGGCCAGTAACGATGGCGATGTTGAGGGCGAGCCAGGGGCTTCTCTGGCAAGGACGCAGGACAAAGGCGCACTGGCCCGTTCGTCGAGGACGAGGACACAGCCAGGGGCGTCACTGGCCGTTCTGAACGCGGCAAACGTTGCTGGTCGGGGCACTAGTGCTCTGACGGCGACGAGTCCAGAGCAAGCGAAACGGCATCTTCGACGGTCAGTTCGCGTCCGGGAGCTATGGCCTTTTGTGCTTCTTCCTCCCCTAACGCTCTTACCAGGATGAGGTCGGGCAACCAGCTACCACCGAGTCTCTCCTGAGCCGCTTGCGCTGCGCCGGCGAGAAGTCCGGCCAACTCAGTATTGCCCAGTTCCGCTTCTGTGGCTGCCAACCATTCGATCCCCCAAACCTGCAGGTGGAGATCATTCATCTCCAATGACTCCTTGAGTCCGCGGCGAGCAACTGCCGAGGCATCCTCAAACCGACCCTCCACGTTGGCTACCCCGGCTCGGGCATATACAACCTGAATCGCCTGGATCATCCTCCCTGCCGAGCGATACAAATTCTCGACCTGGCTGAATTCGGGGTCCATACCGGATAACCCCCCTCTCTCCGCCATTCCATGGAAAGCCTCACCGGCCATTACGTCCGCCAACCCCCCATCGTCTCCTAACTTGGTGTAGATGACTTTGAGCTCATCAAACAAGTCGCTCACTTGCTCATCACGACCTGAGTAAATGTGAGTCGCCGCCACCCCGAACAGAGCCTCGGCGATCAGTTTGCTGTCTCCCTGTGCCCGTGCGCCTTCCACGGCAACGAGGTAAGACTCCAGGGCACCGTCGAAACGAGATTGCCAATAGAGGAGGGCTCCCCGGGCCATCTGGCCCTTGATGACACCCACCGTCACCTCATCTGAGCCCGGGAGGGCGAAGAAGCGGTCGAGCCATAATTCCAACTCAACGAGGAGCCCGCGACTTTGATAAAACCGCCAGATGTTGCCAAGCAGTGCAAGCCCTGCATCCGGGTCTGGCTCATCGAGCAGCCTTCGAAGAACCTCGCGGATGTTGTCATGCTCGTTGTCGAGACGTGATCGCCACCACTCGCCACGATCGCTCTGCAGCCCATCGGAAGCCTCCTCACCGATTGCCCCGTAGTAGTCGACGAAGGAGGTAGCGACGCGGGCGGTCTCTTCGGTCTCATCGAGACGCTCCAATGCGAACCTGCGAACTCCGTCCAGCAAGTGCATCCGTCCACTCCCATCCGGGTCTGCAAGCAGCAGGCTTCGATCCACCAACTCGCCGATTGAGTCCAGAGGGTCGTCAACCGGCTCTCCGCTGACGACCTTTTCCGCAGCGGCGACTGTCATTCCGCCCGCGAACACACCCAATCTCCGGAAAGCCGCCTTGTCCGGCGGGTCGAGCAAGTCGTAACTCCACGCCAGGGCCTGATCGAGCGACCGGTGGCGATCCGGAAGATCAGAGCTCTTCGATGCGAGTCGCCCACCCTCCCGGAGCCGCTCGGCCATATCCGCCGGGGAGAGCAAGTTGGCCCGCGCCGCCGCCAACTCCAGAGCCAGGGGAAGTCCGTCCAACAACTCCACAAGTTGTTCGATATCTGGATCATCGGCGGTGAAGGCCGGATTCACCTCCCGGGCACGCTCTGCGAAGAGCCGCCCACCCGGAGACAGACCGCCGGTTCCGTTCCCAGTCAAGGGGGCGATCGCGAGTCTCTGCTCGCCAAACACCCGCAGCGGAGCCTGACTCGTGACCAGGAACTTCAGACCGTCTCCGCCCGACAGAAGTTGAGCGATGCCTGGTGCCGCCTCGAGGACCTGCTCGAAGTTGTCCAGAATCAACAACATGTCCTTTTTCCCGATGCTCCCCAACACCGACTCGACTTCGCCCTTCTCGGCTCCAACTTCGCTGGCCACCGACGCCAATACGAAAGCCGGGTCCGAGATGGAAGAAAGGTCGACAAACGTCACTCCATCGTCGAATTCGGAAAGGGCTCTCCGTCCCGCGTCCAAAGCAAGTCTTGTCTTCCCGACTCCCCCCGGCCCCAACAGAGTCACCAGCCGGTGGCTCGACAGCATCTTCCCTATGACATCGAGATCATCGTCCCGGCCGATAAGTGAAGACGAGAGAACCGGAAGATTGTTGGGGCGGGACGTTGCCGTTCGCAGTGGGGGAAAGCTGGCGGCCCGGCCGGGAACCAGCACCTGAAACACGGCTTCGGTCTCCTCGAGGCCCTTGAGAAGGTGCTCACCGAGATCCCGATAATCAAAGTCTGCTCCCGCCAGATCACGAGTCGTCCGTGAAACGAGAGTCTGGCCGCCGTGGCCGGCATCACCGATCCGGGCCGCCCTGGTCACAGATAGACCGACATAGTCATCGCCTCCGAACTCGGCCTCGCCGGTGTGCATCCCGATGCGGACTCTCACCGAGCCTTGCTCGGGCCACGAGTAGTCCAGGAGATTCTCCTGAATAGAGAGAGCTGACTCAACGGCTTCTGTCGCAGACCCGAAAACAACGAAAAA
>QIDW01000373.1 GCA_003230435.1 Acidimicrobiia bacterium
CCCCAGGTCAGCATCTCCTCCCCCAAGGGCTCACCACCGGTGAAGACTGCGCGGAGGGCCAAGTCGTCGGCATGGGAGACTCCTGCTGCCCGCATCATCTTCAAGGCTGTAGGTGGGAGGAACGAAAGCGTCACCCGGTGCTCCACCATGAAGTCAACAGCCCAACTCGGCTCGAAGTCGTGATCGACGGTCACCACCGTCATCCCGAAGTACCAGGCGGGGACGAGGACATCCATCAGACCTCCGATCCAAGCCCAATCGGCCGGCGACCAGATGACGTCCTCTCTTCGAGTCTCCGAAGTGTGATTGGGAAGCGTTGCCAGATCAGCTCGTCCTTCGGGTGGGGCGTCGGCGAACTCGTAATAACTCTCGAATCCCGGCAGATGCCCAAACAACGAGCGATGCGCATGCAGCGCACCCTTGGGTGGGCCCGTGGTCCCCGAGGTGTAGATCAGGTACGCAGGGTCCTCAGCGTCTGTTTCCCGCGGTGTAAAAACATCGGAAGAGGCTTTCATCAGCTGATCCAGTTCGGTGCCGGTGACAACCTTTGGCAGGTTCGGGGCAGCTTCGTCGAGGTTCCGGAGACTCTCTGGGGTCGCGATCACAAGCCTTGCTCCCGAATCCTCCAGACGAAAGGACAACGCATCGGGGCCAAACAGGTCTGCCAAAGGGAGAGAGATCGCCCCGAGTTTCCAGATCGCCAGGTGAGCTATCCCTGTCTCGAGAGACTGAGGCACCACCACTCCGACCCGGTCTCCATGTTCGATCCCCAGCTCGGCAAGGGCGTTGGCGAGGCGGTTGGAGAGTCGGTCGAGATCACCAAATGTGAGAATTCGCTCCGACCCGTCTTGACCTACAGCGATCAGACCTCGCCTTTCGGGATCGTGAGCAGTGGAGCAGGCCACGCCCATGTTGAATCGCTCAGGAATTCTCCACTCAAACCTCGCTCTGATGGTGTCGTACGTGAGCTCATTTGCCCGTCCTGACATGGACCAGAACCTACCGAGGTCTTGTGGTTCGAGGCGTTAGGACTCGACGCTGACGTTGCTCAACGCCGTTGTGATGAGAACAGCGGCGATTGCCGTGACGAGCGCCTGCGACGACATGAAGTCGAACAACCCGAGGGCCAGGACGACAACAGCAGCCAGGACGCGGCTAATGGCGACAGTGTTATGAAGCTTGTAGGTCTCTGGTGATCCTGAGGCAAGATGAGTCAACGCCACAAAGATGACGGTGAAGGACGTCCCGCCCACCAGCAGCCATCTCTGAAAGTCGGGGAACGCCCCGTGCCCTGCCTCCAAGATGGCGTGCTCGAGTCCGATCGCAACGATTCCGAGACCGGCAGCAATGCCGAAGTGCGAGTAGATCCAGACTGTGGGTCTCCACGTGCGTCGCGTGCTCGCCTTTCTTCTGACGACCTGGCCCTCCACGTTGTCGAAATAGAGCCACCAGATGGCCGTGGCGATAGCCAAGGCCATGATCGCGGTGAAAGTCGACTCGACACCCCATTCGACCTTCCCAAGGCCGACGACTGTGGCGGCGATCGACTCGCCGAGGACAAGGATGGTGAACAGCCCAAATCGCTCCGGGAGATGAGACACGTCCAGTGGAACCCTGGCCTGGTGCCGACGCATCACCCACGGCGTGGCCAGGTCGACGGTCAACGCCACCGCCCAGAGAACATATCGACCCGGTTCGGGAGTGAAGATCGAAGCGCCCCAGATCAGAGCTCCGAGGCCGAACCCCACCAGGTAACCACTGACAAGATCCCGAGTTTCGGGTACGTGGAAACGGGCGCGCCAATACATCACCAGCAAAGCAAGACGAGCAATGGTGTACCCGGCGGCGAAGGCCATAGTGCTCATTGCTGGACCCGCGGACAACGAGGCCGCTATCACGGCGACTGCGACTAGCTGCACGGTCGCCAGAAGCCGATAAACAAGATCGTCGGTGTCGTAACGGTCGGCGTAGAACGTGTGGCTGGCCCAGAGCCACCAGATCAGAAGGAAAAGACCAAGATAAGAAAAGATGCCTGCCCAGTCGTCAACCGTCTGCAGCCGCCCCCCGAGCACGGCAACTGCCACCACGAATGCGAGGTCATAGAAGAGCTCCAACCAGGTGGCGGTCCGATCGGATTCCCCGAGGACAGTGCGAAGCTGAGGTGGACGCAGGCTCTTCATGAGACGAGGGTATTGAGAACTTTCATGGGCGGGGAGTATCGGAAACTAGCCGCAAACCGACTTGTGTGACGCGGCTAGCTCTTAGTGCCCCA
>QIDW01000119.1 GCA_003230435.1 Acidimicrobiia bacterium
TGGTGCTCACTCCGATGGGGGAGACCCTCACGGGCGTCTGGTGGGCTCTCGGTGTGATGATGATCGTCCGCGGTTTGGTTTTTGTCCTGACTTACCGTCGATCTGCCGAGATTGCAGTCAGGTCTTGACCCCGTGTCTCCGGCAGGAGCAAGGTCAGCCCGGCTGAAATGGCGACACCCACTCCGAGGATCAGGATCGTGTTGGTGAGCCCGAAAGTGTCAATCGTGTATATGCCGACTATCAAACCGAGCGCAGAGCCCACCAGGGCGAGGTTGGACGCCGCGGTGTTGGCACTCGAGCGAAGTGTTGTTGGGAAGAGCTCTGCCCGGTGTGAGCCTGCCGCAGGCACGAACGCAAAGGTCCCAAAAGCTGAGACCATCACAGCGAGGAGGATAAGAGGGACCGACGTGACCGAATACAGAGTGATCCCGCCCGCTAGTGCCAAGAGCAGACTGATCACGGAGGTGAGCCGACGCCCCCACGCGTCCGCGAGGTGACCGCCGACGAAGAAACCGATACCGCCAATGGTGCCTCCGACTAGGAGGATGATCACGGTGTTGCCGGTGCTCAGCCCCACCTGGGTGATGAGGCGCTCGGTGGAGAAGGCCGCACCGACGGCTCCGAAAGCAGATGCCAGGAATCCGACGCTGATAACCACCCAGAAGCGGGGAGCCCACACCCCGCTGACCAGTTCGCGCCAGTGGCCTCCTTCGGGCTGTTCAATGTATATCTCGCTTTCGGGGACGTTCTTGACCAGGAAAGGCAGGACGAGGAATCCGAGAGCGGTGAGGAGGTGCGGGATCCGCCACGACTGCCCGCCACCGTCGGCGAACGGTATCGCCATCAGTGCCAACCCGCTGCCAAATGAGACAGCTGCGCCATAGAAGGAGATGGCATAAGCCCTGATCCGCAGGCTGGTGTTCTCGGCAAGGAGGACGATGGCAAGCCCGGAAACCGCGGCGGTCCCGGTGCGCAACACAGCGTGGAAGAGCCCAAACTGCCAGGCCTCGCTCATCAGCCCGGCAAACGATCCGCCAACGACGATCAGGGTCATAGCCCAAAGGAAAGGTTTCCTTCGTCCGCTGTGATCACCCAGCCAGCCAAGGGGTAAGGCGGCAAAAGCCGCCAGCCGGGCGATCCCGAGCAGAAGACTCATCTCCCCTTCGGACAGACCAAGCCCGGCCCGCGTGAACGGCAAGGAAGCGCTTGCCTGTGCTTGGGCGAAGCCCTGGACGACGCCGGCTACCCATATGACGAAGACGATACGGCGGTCGTTGCGGGTGAAATGCTCAACGGGCATGAGAGGTTCGAGAACCCGACGGATGGCCCGGAGCATTTAGGGAGCGTATACCTCGGGTGTGGGAAGATTGGGGTGTGTCGATCCGTTCTCAGGACCACGATGTTTGAAGGTGTTGGTGAAGCGGCGTATCTGATTCAGGTTCTGATTGCGTTTGGGGCTGGGATCATTTCGTTCGTCTCCCCCTGTGTGCTTCCCCTGCTTCCGGGGTACCTGTCGATGATGTCTGGTTATTCGGCCGCGCAACTGGAGGCTGGCGAGGTTTCTTCGGGTCGGATGACACGAGTCATCCTCATGTTCATCGCCGGGTTCACGGTCGTGTTCGCAGCTCTTGGCGCCGGGGCGACGGCTTTTGGGACGGTTTTGAGACAGAACATGAACGCCCTCACCCGGATTTCGGGTCTGGTGATAATCGCCTTTGGGCTTCTGATGGTTGCAATGGCGGTCTCCAACCGTGGATTCCTCTCCACGATGAGCCAGGAGAAGCGGATGGATGTGAGGCCTTCCAAGCTCGGGAAGTGGGCGCCACCGGTGATGGGTGCAGCTTTCGGATTCGGGTGGACGCCGTGCATCGGACCGGTCCTCACTGTGATCCTGGCTACTGCCGCCACTCAGGCCACGCTCGGCCGCGGCGTGCTGCTGCTGGTCAGCTACTCCTTGGGTCTTGGTGTTCCGTTCCTCTTGTCAGGGTTGGGCATGTTCAAGCTCTTTGGCCGGCTCAAGCCATATCTGAAGCCGATCAACATCGTGTCCGGAGTGTTCCTCGCTTTGTTCGGCGTGGTGATGCTCACCGGGCGATTGGGCGACATGTCCGCATGGTTCGTCCAGATCTTTTATGCCGTTCCCTTCCTCGAGGATCTAGCCTCCGTCTGAAGTGACACACTCCACATGGCTCGCCCCCGAGACGCCTGATCTGGTCTGGTTTCGGGGCGCCGACACAATCCGGTTCCTCAACGACCTGCTCAGTCAGGAGATCGGGACGATGGAGTCGGGCCAGGTGACGCGTTCGCTCCTCCTTGGCCCGCAGGGAAAACTAGATCACATCCTCTGGGTGCTCCGTGGTGATGACGAGGTAGGGCTGATCACCGACGGAGGGCGTGGCGAGGATCTGGCCGCGACGCTTGGGAGGTACCGAATCAGGGTCGATGTCGAGATTGAGCAATCCGACCAACCTGTGTGGATCGTGGTTGGGGAATCCGAGGTCGAGACTGGAACCTGGTCTCTGATAGAAGACGGTCTCGAGGCCGACGTCTCCTGGCCCGGGATTAAGAGGACTTTGGTCGTGGGACAGCGTCCCGATCTGGAGGAGGGTGACGCCGAAGAATACGAATCGCTTCGCATCGCCGCGGGTGAGCCTCACTGGGGAGTCGACGTCGACGAGAAGACCATTCCCCAGGAGTCGGGTCTTGTCGAGGCGACGGTTGACTTCACCAAGGGCTGCTATCTGGGACAGGAGCTTGTGGCTCGCATCGACAGCCGTGGCCACGTCAACCGTCACCTGCGCATCATCGAGATCGAAGACGCCGGCGCCGAGCGAGGGGTGTCGCTGGAAGCCGACGACAAGGAAGTCGGCACGCTGACGTCGGTGAGCAACTCGATCGGTCTCGCCCTCGTAAGACGTGAACTGGCGCCGGGCGATCTGGTATCGGTCGGTGGTCTCAACGCGGTGATTCGAGAAATTCCACCGAAACCACAGACATAGTTCACCGGTTCTTTACAAATGTGAAGGCAAACTGTGGGGTATGTCGGTCCCACACAGCACCAGATCGGTTCTGCTCGTCGAAGACGACGACGCCATCGCCGACATGCTTCGAGGTTTCTTCGAGCGTGACGGTTATCGGTTCTTGCACGCCCTCACCG
>QIDW01000063.1 GCA_003230435.1 Acidimicrobiia bacterium
ACCGACCGCCACCCCCTGAGCTAAATACTTCTCCTCGCGGTGTGGAAGCGCCCATAGGGCCAGAACCAGTTTCTCGTACTGATCACGGTCCTCCGGGACGAACTCCTTGACAATTCTGCGAAGGATCGGCGTCCTCCCCGGCTTCTGAACCCCGTAGAAGGGCATGTCTGTCTTCATGTATGCCTGCATTCCGACGGCCTTCTCCTGGTTGGCGACCGCGGCGAGGGCCTCGGAGACGTAGACGCAGGCCTCGGTAATCGAAAGACTCATGAGTTGTCAGCAATCTCCAGCGTGCCGTCGCCAAGAACCTCGAGACGGTTCCCTTCTTGAATCAGAACGCACGAGTTGGTTTCGGTGATCGTCGCTGGGCCCTCGATGACAAAACCCGGGGGCAAGGAACGGCGGGCCCACACACCGTCGCGAACAATGGGCTCGACGTCGGAGCTGATCCCTGGCAGGTCGTCCCAGCTCAGAGGAGCCTCTCCATTCGCGGTGGCCCGCACATTGACGACCTCGATGGCTTGACCAGATCTGGTGAAGCCAAACATCTGAAGATGCGTGGACTCGAAACGATCTCTCACGGTCTGCCATGACTCGTCGGCTTCGACCTCCAACTCGTGGGATTGGCCGACATACCGCACATCCGACGTGACGCGAGTCGACAACTCTTCGTTGCCGAATACATCGATGAACCGAGCCGATGCCTCTGTGCTCAGCCGGCGGATCTCGGCCGAAAGCCGCTCCTCTCCTTCTCGCATCATCACAGTGCGCGCGGCGTCGACCTTTGGCGCCGCCAGGAGAAGTCCCAGAGCGGAGAACACCCCGGACAGCGGGGGAACGAGCACCTTCTCAATACCGAGCCTCCGGGCCAACCGGGTGGCATGGAGGCCGCCGGCACCACCGAAGGCCACGAGCACAGCCTCCCGCGGATCAGCACCCTCTTCAACGGACACAGAGCGAAGAGCGTGCTCCATGTGGCTGTCCACTACCTCGAGCATCCCGAGCGCCGTTGCATCCACCGAAAGGCCTAGCGTGTTCCCCAATCGCTCGATCGCCTGACCGCCGGCGTCAGCATCGAGAACGACTGACCCACCCAGCGCCAGGTCGGCGGGGATGTTTCCAGTGACGATGTTGGCGTCCGTGACAGTCGGTTCCGACCCGCCATGACCGTAAGCGGCTGGGCCGGGAATGGCACCTGCCGAACGGGGGCCGACACGAAGAGCACCACCTGCGTCCGCCCAACCGATGCTTCCCCCACCGGCGCCGATAGTCCGGATCGGGACAGAAGGCACCCGATTGATTCGTCCCGCCACGCGATGACCGGACCCGACTGCGAGCACTCCATCGGTGATCCGACAGACATCGGTGGACGTCCCACCCATGTCAAAGGACAGGACTGTCTTATGCCCGTGATAACGACCAAGTGCAGTCGCGGCGACCACCCCACCAGCAGGGCCCGATAGGACCAGACGGCCCGCAGACTCCGGCCCCTGAGCAAACGGGAGGAGCCCACCCGACGATGTCATCACAAGGCGTGTGCCCATCGTGAGTCGGGAGTCAAGCAACCGGAGGTATTCGGCCACTGAGGGTGTCAGGTATGCCGACAGAACCGTCGTGCTGAGTCTCTCGTATTCGCGGAACTCGGGCGATACCAGCGACGAGACAAGGACCGGGATCGACAGGGCTTCCTGCAACTCGGCCGCCAGAACGAGTTCATCCGAAGGATCCGAGTAGGACCCGATGAGTCCCACGGCAATCACTTCGGGAGACGACTCGATGACGCTCTCCAGCAGCGCTCGCCGGTCTCCATCGAACCCATGTCTTCGCGACCGCTCCACCAGTGGGCTGGGACGGTCGACGTTGCTGTCATAGAGCGACGGGCGGTCCTGGCGGCCGATCTCGATGATGTCCTCGTATCCAACATCGGTGACCAGGGCAACCCGCGCTCCTTTCTCCTCGAGGAGTGCGTTGGTCGCGGCGGTTGTGCCGTGAAGAAAGACATCGTTTGGCCCACCTGACACGGCCTGGACCACGCCTTCTGACTGATCGGGGCTCGTTGGCACCTTCTCTCCCAGGATCTCGTCGCCGTCGAAAACAACGACATCGGTGAAGGTTCCGCCCACGTCCACGCCGATGATCCGGGTCATAGGACTACGCTCACCGCCCGATGCCAGTCAGATCAGACCCGACTCCCAACCCCAACGCAATGAAGTTCAGCGTCGGGTCGCCTGTCGGAGGACCGGGGACATTTGTCAAGGGCTCTGAGCC
>QIDW01000192.1 GCA_003230435.1 Acidimicrobiia bacterium
ACAGGATCGACCGCCTGGTGGTCATGGGCGGCGGGTTCTTCGAGGGTGGCAACACCACACCCACCGCCGAGTTCAACATCTACGTCGACCCCCACGCCGCCCACGTAGTGTTCACCAGCGGGATCCCTATCGTGATGATGCCGCTCGATGTCACCCACCAGGCCCTGACCACGCCCGACCGGCTCCAACAGTTCAGCGCTCTCGGCAACGCCGCCGGCGATGCAGTGGCCGGAATGCTCGACTTCTACGACCGCTGGGACATGGAGAAATACGGGCTCCCTGGCGCACCCCTCCACGACCCGACAGTGATCGCCTATCTCCTGTTATTCGGTGGCAAAGAAGTTCCGGTCGAGATCGAGACCGCCCCCGGTCCTACCCAGGGGATGACTATCGTCGATTGGTGGGGTGTCACCAACCGCGAGCCCAATGCTCTGGTGATGAACCAGATCGACGCCGACTCGTTCTTCGACCTTGTGGTAGAACGCGTCGGCAGACTGTGAGGAACAACCCGCACCGGGGGTCATCGGCACACCGTAACTACTAGCTTCCATCGGAGGAGGTCATGCCAATCGAGGACTCGGAAGTCGCGGCTACTCCGCCTCCGGAGACGAACGAGGGAGGGCGGGCGAAGTTCCTGAACGCTGCCGCACGGGTCTCGGCTGGCGAGTCGGTGGTGGTGATTGCAGAGAAGGACGATGGCTCGGCGTCTCAGCTCATCGAGCTCATCCCCGAGGAAGTCGCCCTCTCTTCCAGAGTGGAGTGCGCCTCCACGGGTCGAACAGCGGTGGGGGGAGTCGCCCAAGATCTCGGGATCGACGAGTTCCAGAGCGGGGCTCTCGTCCTGGAGAATGCCCAGTGGGCCGATCCCACGTCACTGGGCCGATTGCAGCGCCTGGTGAGGGATGGTCCACGCCCCTTTCTCCTTGTGGTCGTGCACAGGCCCCTGTCCGGCGTGGACGGCTGGTGGCTCGACCAGCTTGCCGGCGTAGCGCGCCGTCATGCCACCCTCGTCGAGATCACCTTGGAGGCGGATGAAACAGCCGTTCCTGCCGGACTGCTCGATCCTCGGGCTGCTGATCTGATAGTGGCGACCCGCCTGGTCACCGGCCCGATCTCAGTCCCGATAGCTTCACGGTTCCTCGAGTTGAGCGAGGCTGAGGTCCTCGAGGTAGGCGAGGGTTTGGTCGAGCAGGGGTTGTTGGGCCAGGCGCGAGGGGGGTATCTGTCCGTGCCGGAGTCATCGAACGTCGTTGCAGGAGAGACCCGTATCGGATACGTGGCCGACAGGCTGGCCAACGCCATGGAGGAAGCAGGTGGGGTCCTCGCCGTGATTGGAGGTCTCCGCCTGTCTGCCGGCGAGCCCGCAGAGGCGTTCCCTCTCCTGGTGGAGGCTGCGAAGGACGCCGAGCGCCGTCATGCCACCGGTGAAGCGTTCCATCTGGCCGAAGCCGCTCTCCAAGCTGCTGAGAACATTGGTTTGACCGACGGGGAAGAGCTCGGCGACTTGCATCTGATATGCGGTCGGTTTCTTCGCTCGGCGGGGAGGACGGAGTGGGCGGCGGCCCATCTGGAGAAGGCGACCTCTCGTCTCGAAGGGCTGGCGAGAGTTGAAGCCTTGAGTTTTGCAGCGGCTGTCGCCGACGATGGCCAACATCCCCAGGAGGCCGAACGGATAGTCTCGATTGCGGAGTGGGAGGCCATTCGTCTCGGAGAAAGCGCCAAGCTCGGGTCGCTCCTCGCCTTTCGCGCGCGAGTCCTCAACCGAATTGGATTCGCCAAGGAAGCCGACGCTGCGCTCAGCAAGAGTCAGGCAATTCTCGAAGAAACGGCTTCTCCGAGTCAGCTATTCGATGCCACCGTGAACAAGGCGTGGATCCACTTCGATCGAGGAGAGGCAAGCCTGTCCGAAGCGGAGTTCACCCACCTTCGCGACCAAGCCGGACCGCTGGAGGGCGATGCCTCGGTGGCGGACAAGGAAGCATGGAGGGCCCGAGCATTGTTCGCGTCGGGGCACCCGGCCGACGCGCTAGAGGCCATCAGGGTCGCAGAGGAACTGGCGGTACGAGAAGAGGTGGAGGCGCCGCTCTTCCTCGCTCAACTCGCCTTGACCGAAGGCAACCTCGCTTTCGGCCGTTACGACGAGGCGCTGAAAGCGGCGGAGCGAGCGCTGGACCTGGTCGAGCGAGAATTGCCCGCCTGGGAGAACATGGCTCGATCGCACCGCGCCTCGGCCTACCTGCGCCTTGGCCGCATCAACGAGGCCCATGAGGAGATAGCAGCGGCACTCGAGGTCACACCACCGGGTTCGAACGGCTGGAGATGGCGAATCCGTTGCCAGGCGCTGCAAATGGAGATCGCCACAAAAGCAGGCGAGCGCTGGCCGGCAAGGGAGGCAGAAGACCTCGCCGACCTGATGCTCCAATCCCGCCTCTACGGATGGGCAGCCGAACTGTTGAGCGTCATCGCGGAACATGGGAAGCGCAATGGCGTTGGCGGTACACATTGGTCTCCCGATGGTGGCGGCGAGAGCAGCTCAAGCAGGCTCTCTGTGGCGTGACCCAGCTGCCGCACCTGTGATCCTGGCGATTCGGGCGATCGAAAAGCAGATCCCAACTGGATGGGAGGACGATTGGCGGGCACTGCCGCAAGTGAACGAGGCGCTGGCAGCCCCTGAGCCAACCGACGACGAAGGATTCGAAGTCGCCACCGTGGCTATGGACGAAGCGCTGGTGAGGGCTGGGCTTGCCGGCAGCGACATTGTCCTCAGCCCGGCACAGCGGAGAAACAAGGGATTGGTTCGACGTCCTCGAGCCTTTCACCCCCTGCGACTGATCGCTGCCACCCTTGGGATTGTCGTGGTGGCGGCTGGTACCGCTCTGGGAGTGGGTGAATTGACCAAGGTAGAGGTGGTGGCGTCGCCGACACCAACGACGGTCGCACCAGAAGTGACTACCACAGTGGCCCCGACGCTGGAGGAGACACAGATCCCCGTGCCGGCCGAGGTGGATTTCTTCTTCGGGGTGTCAGAATATCGTGGCGACCCAGGGCGAAGCGGCGTTCTCGAGTGGCAGGGACCGAGGGAGGTGGCCGGCTACTACTGGAAGTACCGGACCGCCGGTCCGATCGAGGCAGGTCTCGTCACATACGGAAAGAACGTCTACGTGGGTACGACCGAAGGCACGTTCTACGCCCTGGACCAGACGTCGGGAGACGAAAGATGGACCATGACGCCGGAAGGCCGCATCTCGGCAGCACCCGCCTTCGGTCGATACGACATTGGCCAGGGTGCCGATCCGATGATCATGGTCGTGGTCGACGACGCCGGCATCGTGAGGGGTCACGACGCCACAAGTGACAGAGCCGTCTTGTGGGTGAAGTCGGTGGGAGGGCGCATCAGGTCCTCACCTGTGGTTGTCGATGGTGTCGCCATAGTCGCGACAACGGAGGGATTCGTCTACGGAATGGATCTCCGTGAAGGTGACGTGCTGTGGAAATACCCTGACGGCGACGAGGGCATCGGCATGGTCTCTGCAGACCTCACGTATAGCGAAGGGGTTCTTTACGTAGGAACCCAAGAAGGAATCATGCACATCATTGATGTCTCATCGAAAGCGCCGGAGCTCATCTGTGAGTTCGATGCCCTTGCCGCGATCGAGGCCAATCCCCTGGTGGTGGACAACGTGGTCTACGTGGCGACCATGGGCCAGACCGTCTGGACGCTGCCGCCAGGGAGCTGCGAAGGCTCGGTGGCCAACCGGCAGTTCGCGTATGCCGTGGACGCTCCGGTCACGGTGGCGCCGGCAATTGTCGGCGACATCATGTACCTGCCTGAAGGGCGCTTTCTCTATGCGAGAAACCTGGCCACCAACGAGTTCCTGTGGCCGCCTGGGACGACGGCAGTCGCCGAGGCGGTCATATCGACTCCTCCTGTGGTCACGGCGGACGCCGTGTACTTCGGTTCAGAGGATGGCGTCGTGCACGCCGTCGATGCCCAAACCGGGGAGCTGCTTTGGAGATGGAACACCGGGCTCCAGGTGCGCAGTGCCCTTGCGGTGGTCGACGGTGTCGTGTTCGT
>QIDW01000118.1 GCA_003230435.1 Acidimicrobiia bacterium
GTTCTCGACGACCACATCCACGTGGTTTCGAAAGGGTTTGGGTTTCCGGCGGAGATGATTGAGTCGGTCCTGGTTCCAAGGATGGCGAACCAAGGCGACGTCACCGTCTATGCCGGATATCTCGACGATCAGCCGGTCACCTGCTCTGTGGGTTTCGTCGACGACCGGTCTCTGACTGTCTTCAACGTGGCCACCCTCGAGGATCACCGTGGCAAGGGTTACGGCGCAGCCATGACCATGAAGGCCGTCATCGACGGCCGGGATCAGGGTTGTGACGTTGCCTTTCTTCAATCGTCAGAAATGGGTTTCTCGGTGTACGAGCGACTCGGATTCGAGACAATCTTCAAGTACGACCTCTGGGGTCTGCCGCCGACGGAATAGGAAGGTAGACGCTCAGCGGCTACCGCGTGTAGTCGAGCTCGCCGGCCTCGATAGGCACCTGCAACCAGTTCTCCGCCGGTGGCAACGGGCACGAATATGCATCGTTATAGACGCAGTAGGGGTTGTAGGCCAGGTTGAAGTCGATAGTCACCTTCCCATCGTCGGTAGGATCGATGTCGAGATAGCGACCGGCCCCGTAGGTTTCCTTCCCGGATGTGGAGTCACGAAACGGGACGAAGTAACCCGGCTGGTCTGTCGAGTAGAGAGTGAGAGTCACAGCCTCTTCTCCCACCTCAAACTTCACTTCGCCGGACCGCCGGTAGACACGCTCTTGACCGTCGCTGGTCTGAACGTGAATCTCGCTTCCATCGGCCGGCTCCATTGCCAGACTGAAGACAAGGTCGGGGTTGGGGTCGAAGTAACCGAGCCCGCCGAAATTGCGCTGATCGGCATGATCGAGCGGAGACTGGTGGCCGGAAGCGAAGAACTGGTCCTTCTCCCGCCGGAACTCGAGAAGCTCTGCAGTGTTCATGTTGGTCAGAACGTACCGAGTACCCACGAGATTCCGCGTATGGGTCGATAGTCCTGGGCCGGGTGGCTCATGGACAAGCGTCCGCTCCGGGGTGAGTCTTTAGAGGCACGTTCAGATACTGCCAAGGGAGGCACCATGACCATTTTGGGCGGAAGAGGTAAACCAAGTCAGGCAAACTGCCAACACTCCACAACGATTGCTGTCATATCAGCGGGAGTCGAGCGAATCGTCTGCGAGTCATGCGGAAATGTCAGCTTCGTGTTCCGAGATGACATGACGGTTGAGATCAATCGTGACATGTTCGCCAGAACCATTGATCAGCTGGATGCCGAAGTCACGGTAGGAGTCAGCGCCTAGTACCCCCTTGCCAACAAAAGCCCCTCCCAGGCTTGGCCGGGCCTCCCCCTATCCAGGGGGAGGCCCACCCCACCGTCACTGAATCCCTGCCTCCCGGGCGATTCGTACCGCCTCGGCAATGGGCCCATAGAAGTTCGGACCGTGAACCGTGAGCATTTTGTCCGCGTCCAAGGCCTCGATCCGAGCCAGTGACTCGAGCGCCATCTCACTGTCGTCGTTGACGAATGCCGGCGCCAGTCTTGGGCCTACCTCGCCCGTAGCAGCGTCCATGCCCCCCAACGCGTCGCCGGTGAGAAGAGCCTTCTTGTCCTTGAGATACATGCAACTGTGGCCCATGGTGTGGCCTGGCACATGGATGACCTGGGGTCGGCCGGGGACAACCAGGGTTTCTCCGTCCACGTAGGTCGAGACATCGAGGAGGGGAGCGACCTTCATCGCTTTGTGTCGTATGAGGTGAGCAACGTACATGAAGATCGCAGGCTTCCAGATTGGAGCCTTGGGTGGCGGCGGAACGCTGTCGAGGAGCGGCTTGTCGATTTCGTGTATGTAGACCGGACCGCCCGACTCCTCCCTGACTCGCTCGCTGTTCCCCCGATGGTCGATGTGGTGATGGGTCAGGACTTGAGCCTCGATGTCATTGATGCTCGATCCTCGACCCGCCAGAAACTCATCTAGCTGGTCCCAATACCCGGGTAAGCCCGAGTCAATGAGGGTGTAGCGCCCACCTTCGGCGATCAGGTAAAAGCCAACGAAGCCGGTGCCCAGGCGGAAAACATCCGGGGCCGCTTCTTCGACGTTGAAATCGGACAGTTTCGACATGATCTACCTCCGATAGGCGAAGTTAGCCAAACGCCAACAACTCTGCTTGCCCGATAGGAAATCGTGTTATTTCGCCAGTCGGTTCGTCACGAAACGATGGAAGACATTACGAATAGTCGTCGGTTCATCCTTCTCGGCGACGCGGACCAGAAGCACCGGTG
>QIDW01000347.1 GCA_003230435.1 Acidimicrobiia bacterium
CGACGATATCCGCCAACTCGCCTGCGACTCCTCTCTGCATCGTCTCGTCATGAACGCAGAATCCGAGATCATCGACGTCGGCAGACGGACCCGGGTGATCCCTGCGGCTTTGAGACGAGCTGTCATCGCCAGAGACCGTCACTGCACCTACAAAGGATGCGACCGGCCGGCCCGATGGTGCGACGTCCACCACAAGATCCACTGGGCAGACGGAGGCGAAACCTGTTTGGAGAATCTCTGTCTGCTCTGCCGATTTCACCACACCCTCACCCACCAGGAGGTCGAAGAGCTAGTCGGGGCTCGACCTACATAGGGCCGAAGGCCCCTACCCAACGAGACTCCACCGCCCAACCCCAGAAGGAAACCACGTCCTAGCTGGCTGAGAGCCCGCTGGACAATACATGCTCTAGTGGTGTGTCGACTGGCGGTCCCGGTGCTCGACGGTCCCGTCGGCGTGGAGGGCGAAACGACCGTCGGTCCGTGCGTGCACCGGATCTGACCTATCCCAGGGCCAGCCTCCGAACTGGGTGCGTTGATAGTCATGAACGGCAGTCTGCAACTCTTTCACGAACGGCCCGAGTTGATATACGGGTGCGCCGATGGGTCTCCCCTGAAGTAGGAGAAACTCTGCGGGCTCACCCCGATTGTCGAGAGTGACGCTCTTCGTTGGGTCGAGCTTGGCACCGACCTTGGCTTCGACCGACGTGTCATCGACCGCGACGTCATCCCCAAGGAAACAATGGAGCATCCGATTGACGCCGGCAGAGGTCGGTGGCAGCACCCAGGAAGCGCCGGGGTCGAGCCGGATCAGCCAGATGGCAAGGTCCGAGCTCGATTGGGACGCCCACGAGTCGGGTGGCGGCGACGGAGGAATGTGGTCCCCTATCGAGCCGGCGATCAGATCGATCGAAACTCCGTCAGCCGGTGTGATGGTCGGGATGGACTCGCTCCACAGCATGCCGAAGTAAGCGGGCACCATCTTCGACTCAGGGGGAAGGTTGAGCCAGATCTGGAATAGCTCGAGCGTATTGGATCGATCCGCATCGAGGAGCGGGAACATCTCGGAGTGCATGATTCCGCTTCCGGTGGTCAGCCATTGAACATCGCCTTCGCCGTAGCGGGCGGTGGCACCAAGAGAATCCGAGTGGTCCACATAACCTCGGCGCACGACTGTGACTGTCTCGAATCCACGATGGGGATGCTGGGGGAACCCGGGCACGGCCACCCCGTGATACATGCTCCAGCCCTTTTGATAAGAGAAGTCGGAGCCGAGGTTGCGGCCCAGTAGGGACTCGTCGGGGCCGAGTGCATCGTTGCCGGCCGGGTAGTAGTCGACGTGATGCACGGTGAAGATGAAGGGGTCGATGCCCTCCCAGGGGAATCCGAGCTCGACTAGATCAAGAACTGCGCTCATTTTGGTCAGGACCTCCGTCCGCGAGTGTATGCCGTAGACAAACCCGACAACCACCGGCCGGTATTGGCTATTTCATACCACAAGTGGTGGACTTACTTAGACACATATCTAAAACTGGGAATAGACGATAGTCCACAGGTGCTGTACCCGTTCGTGACGGACGAGACCAGCCAAGAAGGAGAAGTCACGATGAAGAATCCCACACACCGCACCGCTCTTGTGACGGGAGCCAGCTCGGGACTGGGTCTTGAAGCATCGGCCCAATTCGCCGAGCAAGGGTTCGAACGGGTGGTGATCACAGCCCGGACCGAGGAAAAGGCCAAAGCGACCCTATCTGAACTCGAGACACGAACAGGGAAGAAGGTGTTCGAGACCCTGATCCTCGACAACGACCGTCTGGCAACCGCCGAAGCCGCCGCTGCCGAGCTTGCCGATCGCGGTGGCCAGATCGACGTACTCGTCCTGAACGCGGGCATTGCTCCTCCAAAGGACTTGGTCCGATCGGAGGACGGGCTCGAAGCCACCGTGGCGTCCACCCTGGTGGGTCATCATCTTTTGACGATGGGGCTCCTCGAGAAGGATCTTCTCAGCGCCAACGCTCGCATAGTCATCTCCGGATCCGAAGCTGCCCGAGGCGACGTGCCGACCTTCAAGCCGCTCAATGTGGATGAGTTCGCAGCGGAGCATTTCGACGGCGATCTCGAGGCAGTGATCGACGCCCAGATGTTCATGAAGGCACCGGTCACCTACAAGGCATCCAATACATATGCGACCGCCAAGGTGTTCGTTGCCTGGTGGGCCGCCGAGTTGTCGCGGATGCTTCCGGACGGAATGACAGTCAATGCGGTGTCGCCCGGCAGCACACCAGAGACCAACGCTGTCCGCAACGCACCCTTCTACATGCGCCGACTGATGGTTCCAATGTTCAAGCTCATCCCTGGCATGTCGCACACGGTGGCAGACGGCGCCGGCCGCTACATCGAGGCAGCGAGTTACGACGATGAGATCACCGGCAAGTTCTTCGCATCGAAGCCCGGAAAGATGATCGGGCCCCTGGAAGAGATCGAGATGGATCACATCCAGAGTCGTGCGGGACAAGGCGCCCTTTGGAACAAGACCGTCGAGGTAGCCGGCGGAGTGGGGTTCCCCACCATGGAATCCAAGCCGACGGAGCAGGAGCTCGCGAGTTAAGTCGGTGTGAACGCCGACTACGTTCGGCGTCTGTGAATGAGTCGCCAGCTGAGTCAGTTTTCCTCGTCGAGCCATACGGCTCCGGCTCTCACCAGGCCTGGGCTCACAGCAGCCACGACGTCCACCTGCTGACTCTTCCAGGCCGCTTCTGGAAGTGGCGCATGTTCGGCGGAACCTTGACGCTTGCCCGGAGAGCCGTCGAGCTTGTTTCACAACACGGACCGCCCGACGTTGTCCTGGCCTCTGACATGTTGGATCTTCCGTCGTTTCTGGGACATGCCGGCACCGTGTTGAGCGACCCCAAGACCGTTCTCTACATGCACGAGAACCAGCTCACCTACCCCATCTCGCCCACCGCCCGGGACGACCTTGCCTACGCGTATATCAACTGGTCTTCGATGGTCCGAGCCGACGAGGTCTGGTTCAACAGCCAGTTCCACCTCGAATCACTGTTCGAGGAGCTTCCCAAATTCCTCCGACACTTCCCCGACCACCGACACAGTGGGTTCGTTGAGGCTGTACGTCAGAAGTCATCTGTCTTGCCGGTTGGAGTCGAGCTCGGATGGATCAAGGCGATTGACAAGACCGATCCCCCGCTGATCATCTGGAACCAGC
>QIDW01000356.1 GCA_003230435.1 Acidimicrobiia bacterium
TGCTGATGCCCGTCCGCGTCTGAATGCGGGTCGATTGGCTTTCTCTCCTCGCTTTTCGGTCGTACAAGTCACTCGAATGGAGCCCTGAACCCGGAGTCAACCTTCTCTTCGGTCCCAATGGTGCCGGCAAGACCAACGCCCTCGAAGCGATCGGCTATCTCGGCTCCTTGAAGTCCTTCAGGTCAACTCCGGATTCGGCCGTGATTGCCGACGGTGCGGAAAGTGCCGTGATCAGGGCGGGGCTTACAAGTGAGGACCGAAACCGTCTTGTGGAGATAGAGCTGCCACGTCAAGGATCGCGGAGAACACAGGTCGACAAAACCAGGCTCAAGCGGGCTGCAGACCTTTTGGGCGTGGTGCGGGTTGTGGCGTTTCTTCCGGATGACCTCGACCTGATCAAACGAGGCCCTTCATATCGGCGCGATCTCCTCGATGCCATCGCCGTTCAACTCTGGCCGGCCGTGAGTTCGATCGGTCGCTACGGCAGAGAAATGCTTTCCTCAAGACTGGTGGGCGTGACGACGCGAGTCTCTCGGTGTGGGATTCGAGGCTGGCCCAGTCGGCGGGACGCGTAATGGCTCGCCGGGCACGGGTGATCGAAACCCTCTCAGCCGCTCTTATCGACGCCTACAAGGAAATCGCACAAGATGCTTCGGTGGCGAGCTTCACCTATCACACATCATGGGGGGGCAGCGAACTCCGTCGGGCCTCCGCCGCGGAGTTTGCCGAATCAATCGCCAAGGCCCTTGAGCAGAGTCGTCGGCACGACTATGAAAGAAGGATGACAACTGTCGGCCCTCACCGAGACGAGCCGGGATTCTCAATCGATGGTCACGAGACTCGTACGCATGGGAGTCAGGGAGAGCAGCGCACAATGGCCCTTGCCGTGAGATTGGCGGCCCATCGAGCTATCGCGGAGGCTGTGGGCGAATCCCCGATCCTGCTCCTCGATGACGTTTTCTCTGAACTGGACAGCGACCGAGCATCGGCACTGGCCCGCTCGCTGCCTCCCGATACCCAGACAATCATCACGTCTGCGCGGCCCGAAGATATTCCCATCTCCGGGTCGATCTGGAAGGTGATAGGAGGGACTATCGAGTGAGCCATGGCGACGACTTGGAACCGTTCTCAGAGTCCTTGAACGACGTCTTCGCGCGTTTGGGTCTTCCCGACCCGGTGTTGATGTCTCAGGTGGTTAGTGAGTGGGAGATCCTTGCAGGCAAGCCCTGGGTTGGACGGTCCACCCCGTTGTTCGTGAGAGGTCAAACACTTGTTGTCGAAGCCTCCGGCCCGTCCATGGTGGCGTATCTGAGATACGGCGAGGCAAGCCTCTTGGAGACGCTGAAAGAGCGGTTTGGGGAGGGTCTGATCAACTCGATAGAGGTGGTCCCACCGGGACGAGCATGAGGCCGATTTGAGTCACGGATGAATTCGTTTCTGTCAGTGTTCCCGGGTAAAATGACATACGTGAAGTTTCGCGCCACGAAGGCGCATTTTCTCCAGCCAGGACTGGACTATTTCTACTCACGAGGAGGGTCGTGACGGCGACTCGCGACAGTTACAAAGCTAAAGACATCACAGTTCTCGAGGGGCTCGAAGCCGTCCGTCGTCGACCAGGGATGTATATCGGCACCACGGGCCCGAGAGGCCTCCATCATCTCATCTGGGAAGTCGTCGATAACTCGGTCGATGAGGCAATGGCGGGGTACTGCTCCAAGATCAAGGTGACTCTGCGAGAGGACGGCGGAGTGGAGGTTGTCGATGATGGTCGCGGCATCCCGATCGATCGCCATGCAAAGACCAAGAGGTCGGCTCTCACCACGGTTCTGACGACGCTTCACGCAGGAGGCAAGTTCGAACAGGGCGCCTACACCGTTTCAGGTGGGCTTCACGGTGTCGGGGTTTCGGTGGTCAATGCTCTGTCGATGCGTCTCGAGGCGGAAGTGCGGCGCGACGGCTTTCTCTACTCACAGGAGTTCAAGGACGGCACTCCCAAGACCAAGGATCCCAAGAAGTTGCGGGCCGTCAAGAAGAGCGGAACGACCATCAGGTTCTGGCCCAGCACCGAGACCTTCACCGAGACGACCGAGTTCGAGTACGAGATCGTCGCCTCCCGACTCCGAGAAACTGCGTTCTTGAATCGCGGACTCGAGATAACACTCGTCGATGAGCGTCAGGAGGAGCCAAGGAGCGCCATTTTCCACTACAAGGGTGGATTGGTCGATTTCGTCAATCATCTCAACGCCAAACGAGATCCGCTTCACGCCCACATCATTGATGTCAGTGACGAATCCGATGAAGCGGAGCTCGAGGTGGCTCTGCAGTGGACCACTTCTTACACAGAGTCGGTGTTGTCATTCGCCAACAACATCAACACACATGAAGGCGGTACCCACGAAGAGGGTTTCCGCAAGGCTCTGACAAAGTCGATCAATGAGTTCGCCCGGAACAAGAACCTTCTGAAAGAGAAGGACACCAACCTCACCGGTGAGGACGTCCGCGAAGGACTGACCGCGATCATCTCGGTCCGCGTCAAGGACCCCCAGTTCGAAGGTCAGACCAAGACCAAACTCGGAAACACCGAGATCCGCTCCTATG
>QIDW01000014.1 GCA_003230435.1 Acidimicrobiia bacterium
CCCGCTTCGTACCGAACGAGGACGGCACGAAGGTCGCATCGGTCGGTGATGACGGAACACTCCGAGTCTGGAGAACCGGGATCTCCGACCCTGTCGCATCCATCCCGTTGGTCGACGGCCCTCAGGGGCTGCCTGCCTATGGACTCGAGCCAGAACAGTGGATCGCTTTCGAACCGGGAGGTAACCGTGCCGCCGTCGTTGCGTGGACCAACTCGAACGGCCGAACGGCAGATCTCCACATCGTGGACCTCGACCAGGGAGTCGTCCTGGACTCGGTGAAGATGTGGGAACCCTACTGGATCGACTGGCGGCCGGACGGGCAACTCGCCGTGATGATCAGGTTCAACGTCGGCGGGATCTACCTCTTCAACCCACTCGATCTGCCAGAGTTCGACGACAGCGGCTTCCCGCTCGACCCTGAAGCAGACATCATCGTTGCCACCGAACTGCATGCCATGGAGGCCGACCTGACCGAGGACGCATCTATCGCCGCCATCGGTGCCCTCCAAGGCTTCCTACTCGCCGACGCCACCACCGGAGAGACTCGACTTGGACCACTTGATGTCGGTGGTGGAGCCGCGTTCGTCGAATTCAGCCCCGACGAGCGTTTCATCGCCATCGGCACAGGCAGGGGCAGGATCACCGTGCTCGACGTCACGACGGGAGACCGTGTCGCAGAGTTCGAGGGAACGAACATGTATCTGTCCTGGGGGGAAGACGGCTCGACGCTCCGCGGCATCGACGACACCGGAGCGAGCCTCGTGTGGAACGTGTCCGGAAAACCGTCGGGTGAGCTGTGGGAGACCGATCTCGGCGACGTTTTCGTCACCACCATGACGTCGAGTCCACGTCAGCTCGCGGTGATGACACGCGAGAGTCCCTCCAAGCCGGGTTCACTCTTCGTGCTCGACACGACGACCGGTGCGGTCCAGCAGGAATACCTCAACCGATGGGGCTACGGCGTCCTGATCACCTCTGACGGTGCTGAAACGGTCACGCAACCCGGTCGGAGCGATGACGCAGGGCAGTGGTGGGGACCCCTGCAGGCCCTCGATGCACAGGGCGGCGTCGTGCGGACCTACGACGCGCCCTGCCCCGAGTACTGGCAAGAGCGCTGTGACGAGAACCCGGACTCCTTCTGGCTGTTCTCGACGAGCGCTGAGATATCCCAGGACGGAAGGATCCTGGCGATGGCACAAGGTGCCATCGCAGCCTGGGATGCAACCTCCGGCGCGCATCTTGCCACCACGGCCGAGGAGTACCCGCTCGCGTTTCTCCTCGGATTCTCACCTCGGGGCGAGCTCATCGCATTGATGCAACGCCCGGGGCAAGAGTTGTTGGAGCTCACCTGGTTCGATCCGCTCACGCTGAACCCGCTGAGGTCGGTAGAGGTCGGAACCGGATACGTTCTCTCTCCGGATGGATCGGTGATGATCTCCTTCGGGAAGGACACCCTCGGCGGATCGTCCGATGACCCAGAAGTCGTGGTCTTCACCGTGCGCGATGGTCAAACGGGAGAGATCGTCGGGTCGATCGAGGCCGACTCGGCCGGTCAGCCGTTCTTCAGTCCGAGCGGTGCCCGTTTCGGGATCTTCAACGGACTCGATGCCCTCACGACCTGGGGCACGGAAACCCTGACCATGGAGCAGACCGTTCCTCTCGCCGCCAATCTAGGGGAAGCGATGTGGCTCGACGAGACGACAATCGCGATGAGCTACCTGGACGGTGCCATCGTCGCACTGACAACCGAGACGCAAGACCTCATCGCAGCCGCCCGCTCGAAGGTGACCCGAACCCTCACCTCGGTCGAGTGCCGCGACTTCGACATCGACCCGTGTCCGACGCTCGAGGAGATCAAGAACGGCTAGGGCTCGCGGTCTTGACATTCTCTTGACCGGCGTGCGCGACCTTTCGGGGCATGGAACGGACATTGCCTCCAGCGCCCCTGCAAACCAGTGGATCCAGTGAGTATGGTCAAGTCATGGAACTCAGGGTTCTCGGCCCCGTTGAGGTGGTCGAGGATGGGCGACGTCTCCCGTTAGGGGGACCAAAGCAACGCACCGTCCTTGCGCTTCTGATAGCGAACGCCGGTCGCTCGGTATCGACCGGCTCGCTGATCAACGGCGTTTAGGGCGACCATCCACCGCAGGGAGCGCGCCGTTCCATCCAAACCTACGTCTCGAACCTGCGCGCCGAACTCGGTGACGTCATCGCCGGCACGA
>QIDW01000022.1 GCA_003230435.1 Acidimicrobiia bacterium
TAGGAGGGGTAGAACTCGTCGGCGGCCTGGGCGGTGTCGTCGGCGACGAACCCGTGCCCATGAACCGACAACGGCACCTCTTCGGGGTCGTAACCCGACTCAACGAGGGTCTTGCGGTGCAGATCGGCAAGCACCCGAAACCGATCCGGGCTTCCGCCGATGATTGCCAAAGCCACGGGAAGCCCCCGGGTTGCCGCGCGAACGATCGACTGTGGGGTGCCGCCTACGGCGACCCTGATCGGCAGAGGCCGCTCCGGTCTCGGGTAGATACCGGTGTCCTCGATGGGGCTCCTGAACCGGCCGGACCAATTGACTCTCTCGTTATCCCTGATTTTGAGAAGCAGGTCGAGTTTCTCGGCGAAGATCTCGTTGTAGTCGTCGAGGGAGTATCCAAACAGCGGGAAGGACTCGATGAACGATCCCCGGCCCACCAGCAGCTCAGCCCTCCCCGACGACACCAGATCTAGCGTCGCGTACTGCTGAAACACCCGCACCGGGTCGTCGGTGCTCAGGATCGACACCGCGGGAAACAGTCGGATCTTCGATGTGCGCCCAGCCGCCGCTGCCAGCACTACGGCCGGCGCCGAGGAGGCGAAATCGGGTCGATGGTGCTCCCCCAGCCCGTACACATCCAGGCCAACCTTCTCAGCGAGCTCGATCTCCTCGAGCACCTGACGAAGACGTTCCCCATGGCTAACCGACCCACCGGAAAGGCTGGGGATGGTCTCGGCGAAACTCGTCAGTCCTAATTCCATTTCATCGCTGCTCCATGCGCCTAACCCTGCCCTCTCAGACAGGTCGGTAGACACTAGAGCGGTGAGCGAGTCGATAGAGATCCGCAGACTCGTGAACAACACGCTGGGACCGGGCTCTGCCAAGAAGCCCACTGCCACACTCAGCGGTTGCCCAACCACGCTTCGTTGCGGTTTGCCGCCAGTTTTGAGCCTCTCCCAACGAGACTGTCACCAACAGATCACAGGAGGCAACAAACGTGAGAAGGATGTGGGCAAGACTGTTCAGCAGCGAATGTGCTCAGGACCACAGCCTGGTCGTACGCTCGGTAGGCGTGCAGCGAAAGGTTTGCGAAGGCTGTGGTCATGTCAGTTTCTCGATCGCACCAGCCGTTCTGACAAGCGCCAGTCAACATGGAGACGTCGAGCATCACGACCTCCCCCACGCTTCGGGGTTGTAGCAGCGCCGTCCAATCAGATCCGCACTCACTACATAGGATCCACCTCCGATGCGGGGTAGAAAACTAGCTGGACTCCTTTCGGTGCTGGTGCACTCACCGGGTCCACAAACCGGGGGCGGGCCCCAACAAACCTGTCCCAGCGGCCTCGTACCTTTGTCGGCATGGAACAGATCAAGAGGTGGTGCCCCGTCTGTGAGGACACGGGTGTGCCCATCGTGTGGGGCTATCCGACAGTAAGGGACCAACAACTTGCCAAGGAAGGCCAGGTGGTTCTCGCTGGATGCGTCGTCACCGGGACCCACCCAACCCACGTGTGCGGCGCGTGTGGCTGTCAGTTCATCGCCTCCAGCAGGCTCTATCTTCGAAAAGGCGCCAGAGGAGAGAACTACGGCATCGCCGTGTGGCCCCACGGTCGCCGTTCGGTTCGGGTGGAGGTCAACGAGGACGGATTCACGGTGATAATCGAACGAGAAGGGTCGATGCTCATCGGCCGCCAAGACATGACACTGGTTTCCAACGAGGTTTTTGCCGACATGTGGCCCTGGGATGTGCAGCGTTGGGCAACCAGGAGAGGGTTTGCGGCGAAGGTGTCACCTCACGACAACGGCAACTCGCTGAATGTGGGTGAGTATTTGGACTCCTTCGAGCTCCTATTGATCAAGGCCTGGTGGCGGGATCTCGGTCGCAGTCCTGTCGGAACGGCGATCAAGCGGCTGACGTGTGAGGACTCCTCACCGATGTGGCTACCCACGGCAGAATCCGAAACCGCCTGATTCACAACCCAACGCTTGTTTAAATGCCAGCGGTCTCTCTCGTCATGTACATAAGAGGTGCTAACCTGTCCACATAACCATGACAGCTGAGAAACCTATCGGAATAGGCGAGTTTCGGCAGCGGGCAACCGAAATCATCAGGCGGGTAGAGGAGACCGCCCAATCAGTGACGATCGCCCGACGGGGGAAGCCCGTCGTGGAAATCAGGGCGATGCAGGCATCAGCCGCTTCTC
>QIDW01000244.1 GCA_003230435.1 Acidimicrobiia bacterium
CCACATCCCAGGGTGAAGTGGCGGTGTCCGTCTGGCTGATGAAGACCTTTTCCGGTTTCACTCCAAGTGATTCCGCCACCATCAGGGTCAAAGCCGAGTGAAGGCCTTGGCCCATCTCAACTCCCCCATAAGTCACGTTGACGTTGCCGAAGTCGTCGAGCTTGAGGATGATCCCGCTGCCGTCGGAGGGGTAGATCTTCCCGCCGCCACCAACGTTGATCAGAGCCGCCATCCCCACGCCCCGGGGCCGGTCGGCATGTTTGCCCCGGGTCTCGGCCCAGTTGAGGCGGGAAGCTGTTGCATCGAGACATTCTTTGAGACCGCATGTCTTCAGGTCCAGGCCCATCGGAGTCCGGTCCCCCGGCTCGTTGCTATTGATGCGACGAATCTCGTAAGGGTCGATGTCGGCCTTATCGGCGAGGTCGTCGAGGTTGGCCTCGATCGCCCATGTGACCTCCGGGTTGCCATAACCTCGCATTGCCTGGCAGTAGGTGTTGTTGGTGTAGAGAATCGTCGAGTTGAAGCTGATTGCAGGCACCCGGTAGAGCGAGGTGGCCGCAATCAGCATCACATTGGGATAGGTGGCTCCCCACGACCCGTACGCCCCGTTGTCCTGGGTGACCTCGATCTCGCGGAAAGTCAGCTTGCCTTCTGAGTCACAGCCCTGGCGGATCGAGATCTGGGCAGATTGGCGGGGCGACAGGTAGGAAAACTCCTCGGCGCGGGTGTAGAGAATCTTGACCGGCTTGCCGGTTTTCCAAGCCAGAAGAATCGAGATGTACTCGTAGCCGTGGGTGTCGAGCCCTGACCCAAACGCTCCGCCAATGGCAGGCACGATCACCCGGGCGTTGCGCCCCTCCAAGCCGAGAGCCTTGAGCGCTTTTGTGAAATCTCGCTGTGCCAGGAAAGGAATCTGAGTCTTGGCCGTCATGGTCAGATTCCCGTTGAGGTCGAATTCGGCGATACAACCCGCGGTCCCTAAAGAGGCCTGCTGGATGCGAGGCACCGTGTACTCACCTTCGGTGATGAAAGCAGAGACGCGTTTGGCGGATTCCAGATCACCTGAAGTGTGACGACACTTCAGCGGCACGACATTCGAGGTCACGGGGTTCCCCCGTGCATCGGTCTCATGAATCAGGGGGGCATCGTCAGCCGCGGCTTCCTCAGGGGAGAAGACACCCGGCAGCGGCTCGTATTCGACCCGGATCAGGTCGACGGCTTGCTGGGCGATCTCGGGACTGATTGCAGCGACGGCGGCCACCTCATCGCGAAACTGGCGGACCTTGTCCTTCTTCAGAGCAACGTTGTCTGCCAGGAAGCCGTATCGCACCTCAGGCACATCTTCGGCAGTGATGACCACCCGCACTCCGGGAAGTGCTCGAGCCTCTGTCGTATCGATTCCCTTGATGAGAGCGTGGGCATGATCGCTGAACTTGATCTTGCCGTACAGCATCCCGGGTCGGGATATGTCGTGGATGTAGAGGGCTTTGCCGCCCAGCTTGTCGGCTCCCTCCGGCCGGGGAACCTCAGTGCCGATGTAGCTGAAAGCGGTCACGACCCGGTCACCTGGCTTGGCTGAGTTGCTTCCTGAATCGACTCGACGATCTGGACGTATCCGGTGCAACGACACAAGTTTCCTGACAGTGCTGAGCGGATCTCGGACGGGGTGGGGTGTGGGTTCTCTGCGAGGAGAGCAACAGTGCTCATGATCATGCCGGGTGCGCAGAAACCGCACTGCGTCCCTCCCCGGTTGAGGAACGCCTGGTGAATCCGGGAAAGCTCATCGTTCGACGTCGTCAATCCCTCGATGGTGGTCACAGCCGTACCGCCGACCTCACCGACCGGGAAGAGACACGAGTTCACCGCACGACCGTTGACGAGAACCGTGCATGCGCCGCACTCACCCTCACCACAGGCTTCCTTGGTGCCGGTCTCGCCCAGGACATCTCGCAGGAGATCGAGGAGTCGTAGATGAGGTTCGACATCGATCTCGACACCGAAACCGTTGAGCTCGAAGGAAACCTCGATCGTCATGGGCCAGCCTCACCCGCGAGATGTTCGAGGGCCCGTTCAACGAGCACCCCGGTCAGGTGTCGTCGGTAGCCCTTGGTTGAACGCAGGTCCGTGATCGGGGAGATCTCGCTTCTGGCAGTCTCTCGCGCACGCGCCCTGATCTCGGCGTCGAGATTCGTTCGTCCCCTCGACTATCGCCTCCGAACGCTTGAGCCGGAGAGGAACAGGTGCGACAGCGCCGGCAGCGAGTCTTACCCGTAGAAAGGTCGCTCTATCCCACTCCACGAGGGCGGCAACGCTGGCAATGGCCAGGTCCATCGCCACCCGCCCTTTGCGGAGGAAAACCGAACGTGTGCCATCG
>QIDW01000285.1 GCA_003230435.1 Acidimicrobiia bacterium
ATATGGCAAAGAGCCACGAGCCCGACTGTTGACAAAGGTCGGGGCCTGTATGAGCTCGGCGAAGTCAGCGAGTCGGTTGGGCTCACCCGAACGCGAGCCAACACCGGCAAAGACCATGATCCGGTCGGCATCTCGGAGTGTTCCGACTATCTGGTCAAGCGCATCCTCATCCGCCCCAAAACCGGCCGAAGTCCGATAGGAGCTCGGGAACTTGACAGCAGTCTCCTCGACCATGTCGAATTGGACGTCCATCGGCACATCGAGGAACACAGGACCGCCCCTTCCCTCGAATGCGTGGCGTGCCGCGGTGGCGATGTAGTCGGCCAGCCGGTCCACCTGCCATGCGGTAGCCGACCACTTGGTGATCGAGTGAAACAGCCGGGTGTGGTCCATCTCCTGAAGCCCACCCTTGAGCTCTTGGCGGATCATGTGACGCCCACCGATGACGAGCATCGGCGTGGCACCGTAATAGGCCGTCGCAACTCCGGTGACCGTGTCGGTGACACCGGGTCCGGCTGTTACCGCGGCGACACCGAGCCTCCCTGTCAAACGGGCATAGGCCTCCGCCGCATGCGCCGCAGCCTGCTCGTGGCGGACGTCGACGACGCGAATCCCCTGTTGGATGCATCCGTCGAGAATCGGGACAATGTGACCACCGGTGAGAGCGAAGATGGTGTCGACACCTTCGGACTCGAGAGCCCGAGCGATGATCTGTCCGCCGTGAATCTGTAGAGGACGGCGTCCAATCCCAAGTGGACTCCCCCGGGAAGAGACTGGACCTTTCGTGCGGCCAGGAGCGCCCCTGCTGCAAAGGACTCATAGCTCGTCGAGAGATGTTCGATCGAAAGGATTTCGCCGGCGTTGGAAAGGGCCACCTCCTGGTGTGAGAGAACCCCGGGGAGTCGAAGTGAGTGGACTCGAGTGGACTCTCACCCCATCCACCGATGCCCCCCTTGCACCCGCAACAAGTTCCTCCGAACCCTCGGCGGAGCTTCCACCGGCGGCTCCGATACCGATCGCAGAAGCCAACGCCGTGCCCGAGGGTGCATCGGGTTTGGAGGCATGATGACGCTCGATGACCTCCACCGCCTCGAATTGCCCGGCAGCCTCAGCGGCAAAACGCATCATCAGGACGGCTCCAATCGCAAAGTTGGGGACCACCAAACAGGGCAAGACGGTGCCCCACAAGTCACGGAGCTCTTCGAGTCGCTCCGGTGTGAAACCCGATGTGCCCACCACAACAGCCATCCCGCGAGCACGCCAGGAGTCGAGATTGTCGAACACGACATCCGGATGAGCCGTCTCGATCATCACATCGCAGTCGATCTCAGAGTGATCCCCGGCGATGGTCACACCCGACATCTCCGAGCCGGCCCGGTTCGGATTGAACAGACCCGAGAGAGTCAAATCGTCTGAAGCGGCGATCCCTTCGATGATTGGGCCGGCCAGATTCCCACCAGCCCCCGAGACGGCTACCCGAATCACCTGTCCGCCAACGCCTCCGTCAACGACTCCTCGAATACTTGAAGGGACGTGGCCACGTCCTCGTCGGTATGCGCTGCACAAACGAACCACGGCTCGAGGGCGTCCGGACAGGGCATGACGCCCTTTTTGA
The DNA here is from genome assembly GCA_003230435.1 of Acidimicrobiia bacterium. GTDB lineage: Bacteria > Actinomycetota > Acidimicrobiia > Spongiisociales > ZC4RG35 > SZUA-217. Next base: position 1,616 of record QIDW01000285.1, read on the forward strand.
TCATGCGGAAGCAGACGTCCTCATACAGCTCGTTGTCGTGGCCCGACGCGTCACGAAACTCCTTTGGCTCTCCTTCTCCCAGGTAGATCGAGAACATCGACGGATGACCGGTGAGCTTCCCCTCAACACTCCTCTCGGAGAGAATTCCGTCCAGACCCTCCATCAGTGCCTGTCCGACTTTCTCAACGCGAGCAAGCGGCTCCCCGGTGCTGAGCTGGTCAATCGTCGCCGCTGCGGCAGCCGCGGCTACCGCGTTGCCGGAGTAGGTGCCTGCCTGAGCAATCCCACCTTTGCGCCAGCCCTCGATGAGCTCACCCCGCGTGGCAATCGCAGCCACCGGGAAACCATTTCCGAGAGCCTTGGCGTATGTGCCGATGTCGGGAGTCACCCCGAAATACTCGTTGGCTCCGCCCAAAGCGATCCGGAACCCGGTCTTGACCTCGTCGAATATGAGAACCGCCCCCGACTCATCGCAGAGCCGGCGAAGACCGTCCAGGTAACCGTCCTCAGGCATCAATCCAAAGGCGTTGCCCAGCATGGGCTCCACGATGACAGCCGCTATCCGGTTTCCTTCGTCCTGGAACATCCGCTCGGCCAGCTCGAGATCGTTGAACGGGAGAGTTCGGATGTAGGTGCGTATCGAATCGGGAATGCCAGAAGAGGACTGCAATGGCACGGGGCTGTACCTCGAACCAAGAGCGTCGGGCGGCGCCTCGGCCGTCGAGAACATCACGTAGTCGTGGACACCGTGATATTGACCCTCGAACTTGACAACGACGTCCCTCCCGGTGAAACCCCGCGCAAGTCTGATGGCGTGCATCGTCGCTTCGGTGCCGGTGTTCGTGAATCGCATGCCATCAGCCCAGCCGAGAGCTTCCATCACTTTCTCGGCGGCCTCTATCTCACGTCGCTGGGTCATGGCGAAGCTGGCACCGGAGGAGGCGGCGTCGGCGACAGCGGCGGCCACTTTCTCATCGCCATGGCCGAGAATGATCGGTCCGAAACCAAGCTGGTAGTCGATATAGCGGTTTCCGTCCATGTCGATGAGATGACCGGCCTCACCGTGGTCTATGACGATCGTGTCATTTTCGCCCCAATAGCGGAACTGGCTGGAAACGCCGCCAATCAGGACAGAGGATGCCCGTTCGAACCAGTAGGCGGTATTGATTCCTTGAAGACCCATAACTCTGGGACCAAGGATACCGCCCCGACCGTCTATGCCCTACTGGTAGGTCAGCTAGCTTCGGCGTCGTATGGCCACCGATCTCGAGCTCTTCATCGCCGGCGAATGGACCGAGGGCACGGGTGACGAGCACTACCAGGTGAATTCACCTGTCTCCGGTGAGCACATCTACAACGTTCCGAAGGCCACAACAGCCGACATCGACCGAGCAGTGGTGGCCGCGAAACAGGC
>QIDW01000177.1 GCA_003230435.1 Acidimicrobiia bacterium
TTCGCCCATGGCGGTCGAGGTGGTCGCGGAGCAGGTGTTGATCATCAGGAAACCTGCGCCGAAAAGATGGTCGAGAAGGAGGCTCAGACGGCGGGACTCGTCCGGCGTCACGAACGCCTCACGGTAGTTCGTTGGCGGCGTGTCCTTCATGTGCACTCTGAACATCGAACCGCCACCGGTGACGCACGCAGAGGCTCCGGATTCCTTGATCGATGCCCTCCCTGGCCCGCCTGGCGAGCCGATTGACCCGATCCACCGCATCCCTGTCGTACATCTCCATGGCCACCAGGCCGGCTGTCATCGTGACCGGGTTTGCAGAGAACGTCCCCGAATGCGGGAACAGAAGGGTTTCGGCAAGCGGATTCATCACATCCATGACGTCGGCCCGCCCCGCTATCGCCCCTACGGGAAAACCGCCTCCAATCATCTTGCCCATAGCGGTGAGGTCGGGGCCGACGTCGTACCACTCCTGGGCACCCCCGTACTCGGAACGGAACGTGATGACCTCGTCGAACAGCAGAAGCGAACCATCGTCGTGAGTCCATTCCGCGAGCGCCTCAACGAACTCGAGTGACGCCGGAATCACGCCGACACGGTGCGGAAGTGGGTCCAGGAGGACGCCGGCAAGCGATCCCCTGTGCCTGTCGAGGATCGCGATCGCCCGTTCCGGATCGTTGAACGGAATAACAACAACGTCGGCGAGCACCGCCGGCGGCGTGCCAAACGCGACCGGCACCGCCACAGGACTCGTGGCAGCCCCCCAGTTGGACGGGTCGGCCGTCTGGGAGATCTCTGCGTAGTCGTAGAGCCCGTGATAGGACCCTTCGACCTTTGCAATCTTGTGACGACCGGTAAACGCTCTTGCTGCCTTCAGCATCCCCATCACCGCTTCGGTGCCGGAGTTGACGAATCGCAGCTTGTCGAATCCGTCGCTACGACCGACGAGATGCTCGGCGAACCGGATCTCGATCTCGGTCGCCATGGTAAACGCGGTACCCCGTCCGAGCTGCTCGGTCACTGCCTCGACGATGGCCGGGTGAGCGTGTCCGTGGATAAGAGACGCCATGTTGTTCGCGAAGTCGATTCGTTCGACACCCTCGACGTCGGTGACACGACAGCCCGAGGCGTGGTCGGCGTACAGGGGATGTGGTTTGCGCAACACCGTGTTACGACTCACTCCCCCGGGGAGCACTTCCATCGCTCGCTCATACAACGAGGCGCTCAGCGACTGTGAGACGTTGGGTCCCTCTGGCATCATTTCACCTCGCGCAATGCATCTGGAATCGGGAGAAGCTCGCCTGCTGTGCGCTCCTCGACGTACTCGAACTCCACCCCTGGGGAGAGTTCGACCACCTGGAAGCCCTCATCCGTGACGTCGATCACAGCCAGATCGGTGTAGATACGATCAACCACACCCCGGCTCGTCAAAGGATAGGTACAGGACTCGACCAGTTTCGGCTCGCCCGTCCTGGTGGTGTGCTGTGTGATGACGTAGATCGTATTCACCCCCGCAACAAGATCCATCGCGCCGCCAACCGCCGGAATGGCATCTGGCGCTCCGGTGGACCAGTTGGCAAGATCTCCATTCTGGGCAACCTGGAGAGCCCCAAGCACGCACAGGTCGATGTGACCGCCACGGATCATCACGAAACTGTCTGCATGGTGGAAAAAGGAGGCACCCGGGACGGCTGTGACCCTTCGTTTCCCTGCGTTGATCAACTCGGGATCCCCCGTTCCCTCCATCGGAGCCGGGCCCATACCCAGAAGGCCGTTCTCGGTGTGATAGATCACCTCGCGCCCCTCGGGCACGTAGGCGGCCACCTTCTCGGGAATCCCGATTCCGAGGTTCACATAGGACCCGTCGGGAATATCGAGGGCAGCTCTTGCAGCCATCTCGTCCCTCGACAGCCCGATCGGCACGGATAGGACACTCCCCTGGCGACCAGCTCGGACTCGAGAGCTGGGTTGTCAACGGTCACGATCCGATCAACGAAGATGCCTGGAGTCACGATGGACTCTGGGTCGAGTTCGCCGGGGGTGACAACTTCCATGGTCTGGACGATTGTCGTCTTGGAAGCTGTTGCCATCACCGGTGCGAAGTTGCGTGCGGTCTTGTTGAACACCAGGTTCCCGTGATAGTCGGCCCTGAGACACTTGATCAGAGCGAAGTCGGCTGTGAGGCCGTACTCGAGGACGTAGTCCCTTCCCTCGATCGTCCTGACCTCCTTACCCTCCTCGAGCGGGGTTCCAACCGATGTTGCTGTGTAGAAGGCAGGGATACCGGCCCCACCGGCTCTGATGCGCTCTGCCAGGGTTCCCTGGGGTACGAGGTCAAGCGCCGTCCGACCACTCCGATACAGCTCAGGGAAGACGGTCGAGTTCGCGGTGCGAGGGTACGAACAGATCATCTTCGACACTCTGCCGGCCTTGATCAGCGCCGCGAGGCCGACCTCACCGCTCCCCGTGTTGTTGTTGACAACCGTCAGGTCGGCTGCTCCCTGGTCGACGAGGGCATGGATCAGCTCGATGGGGCTTCCCGCTTCACCGAAGCCACCCACCATGACCGTTGCACCATCGAAGATGTCGGCCACAGCCTCCGCAACACTTGTCACCCTCTTGTCGATCATCAGTTCAAGCACCGCCTTGCAATCCGATCGTCACCGGTACCGGCTCGCTCACCTTCTCGACGCGCGTGTAGTCGTAGAGACCTGCCTCGTCGAAGATGACCCTGTCCTCATAGTCGTCGAACCAGATCGCTTCCGGATTCCGGCCGACGATGCAGACCTTGCCTCGATCTTGTGCATCAGCCGCGTTGCGCAGGATCTTGAAAATCAACACGCCGTTCTCCGCGCCGGGCACACCGGGGATCGCCTCGCTGGTGACGGCCGCCACCTCGGTCTTGCCCTTGTAGTGGGTGATCGAGAGACGGGCATGGGTCTCCACTCCCGAGAGTCCCTTCTGGGACTCGTTGAGGATGTTCCATGCTGTCTCGATCGGCACATTGAAGGCACGGTACGCAACGATGTCCCTTCCACAGAAGAAGTAGTGGTTCCCGACACCGACCCGATACAGAGCGCGCTGCATGATCCGAAGCGCATCAGGATCATCGTTGATGCCTTTGATGATCGGTGCCTGGTTCTCGACCTGTAACCACCCGCGGGACACGACGGCATCCATGGCTCGCTTCGTGCCCGCGACCCACTTGAGAGTGCCGTTCGGGTTCTCGATGTACTCCCCATCAGATCCCTTTTCGAGGAACTCGTCGGGGTGGTTGAAGTGCACCATCAACCGGAATCCAACCTCGGGGTAGATCCCATGGAAACGGTCGAGCATCGACAGGAACGCCTCATCGAAGCGGTCGGGGTAGAAGGCCATCTCCTTTGTGCCGAGCCGAATCGATTCGACGCCCGACTCTGCAAGCGCAGAGAGCCACGCCGCGATCTTGCTGTTCGGAAGCGCCATTGCGTCGCCCCCGGATAGGAGGATCTCACGGAGCTTCTCTCGGCCGGAAGCGGGGTGGAGGCCGCCGTTCTCCTCGACGTCAGCGTTGTGAGCTCGAATGTAGTCCGTGACCTCGCCGATCTGGGCGAGTCCCTTCTTGGCGACCGTCCCGTCCTGCCGCTCGATCTCTTTACGACTGATCAGCTCCTCGCGATAGCAGAAGCGACAATGCGCCGAGCACGTAGAGATGACGTACATCAATCCCATCTCATACTTGTGCAGCAGACCCTCGACGGGGCTGAAGTCCATCTGGAAGCCCGGGTCCTCTGAGCCCTGAAGATTCAGTGTCTCGTCCGGACTGGCCTTGACGAGACGCTGCAATGCCTTGGAGTTCTTGGCCAATTCGAAGTAGTGGCGCGTGATCTTGACGGGCATCCGGTTCTCGACGTCGCGTTCGGTTCCGCGCAGGGCGGTGAGCTCAGCGATCTCGTCGCTCGAGTAGAACCCAGCCATGTCCGCGGGAGCTCTGTCCTCGAAGAACGGGTTCAGTCCGTTGATGATCTGTTGGGGTTCTCGACCGTGTCAAGGAAGGCCTGCTCCCTTGCAGTCGGAACGTACTTCGGTGCTCTGCTCATCGCCAGCCTCGATTCGTCTCGTGCCAGTGGGGGATGATTGTAACGGAACGCATATCCGATACGTGGTAGTGTAACAAGATGCTCAGAGACATTCCAGCCGGTTCTCCATCGGCGCTCATCGCTGCAGTGAGTGATGATCTGACACCAACCGAACGACGCATCGCCGAGGCCGTCCTCGACGATCCCACACTGCTGGCGTTCGGAACCGTCGCCGAGCTCGCCCGCCAGGTCGGCACTTCCAGACCATCCGTCGTCCGATTCGCCGTCAAACTCGGATTCGAGGGCTACACGGAGCTCCAGGAGAGCGTCCAGAAGGGGCTCTCCCGACGTCTGTTCAGACCAAGCGATCGGATACGACACGATGGAGACGCGACAACCGCAACTGCCAGAGCAGCACTGACAGACGCTCTTACGGCGGTCTTCGATGCGATCGAGGAAGACAAACTCGCGGCACTCGGTGATCCCATCGCCGAGGCCGAGACCGTGTGGGTGATATCGGGCGAAACCGCAAGAGCGGGAGCCGGTGCCCTCGTGAGCGGATTGTCGATCGTCAGACCTCACGTGAGGTTCGTAGAAGGACACTCGGTTGGCACGGATCTCGCCGGAGCAGGCACTGAGGACGTAGCCGTGGTCTTCGACTTCTATCGATACCGTCAGCACGCGG
>QIDW01000246.1 GCA_003230435.1 Acidimicrobiia bacterium
TCTCTCGCTACGCACACCAGCTCCTCGATGTGGATGGTGGTGTAGCGATCCTCCTGCACGACTCTTTCCGAGATGAGAATCGAATCCTCGAAGTTGTAGCCGTTCCACGGCATGAACGCGACCAGCATGTTCTGCCCGAGAGCAAGCTCTCCGAGATCCGTCGCCGGACCGTCGGCAAGAACGTCGCCGTGGGCGATCTGGTCGCCGGTCTTCACCAGCGGCACCTGATTGATACAGGTGTTCTGATTCGAGCGGGTGTACTTCGTCAATGAGTAAATGTCGACCCCGGGCTCACCCGGCACAGTCTCGTCGTCGTTGACCCGCACGACGATACGCGCGGCGTCGACGGAGTCGACGGTTCCACCACGCTCGGCGACCACGGTCACGCCGGAGTCGATAGCCACGATCCGCTCCACGCCGGTTCCCACCAGGGGCTTCTCGGTAATGAGCGTCGGCACGGCCTGGCGCTGCATGTTGGAGCCCATCAACGCACGGTTGGCGTCGTCATGCTCCAGGAACGGAATCAGCGATGCCGCCACCGACACGATCTGCTTCGGCGACACGTCCATGTAGTCGACCTTGTCCGGAGACGAAAGGATGAACTCGTTCAGGTGCCGGCAGGTGACCAGTTCGTCGGACAACCGGCCCTGGAGCGTGAGCGCCGCGTTCGCCTGAGCGATGACGTACTGGCCCTCCTCGATGGCCGACAGGTACTCGATCTTGTCCGTGACCTTGCTCTTCTGGACCTTACGGTAAGGCGTCTCCAGGAAACCGTACTCGTTGGTTCGCGCGTAAACCGCCAACGAGTTGATCAACCCGATGTTGGGACCCTCCGGAGTCTCGATGGGGCACACGCGGCCGTAGTGGGTGGGGTGCACGTCGCGCACCTCGAACCCCGCCCGCTCGCGGGTCAGCCCACCCGGGCCCAGCGCCGAGACCCGCCGTTTGTGGGTCACTTCAGAAAGCGGATTGTTCTGATCCATGAATTGGGAGAGTTGGCTCGAGCCGAAGAACTCTTTTATAACGGCCGACACCGGCTTCGCGTTGATCAGCTCCTGGGGCATGAGCTCCTCGGTTTCGGCGAGGCTCAGGCGCTCCTTGACGGCGCGCTCCACACGCACCAGCCCGATACGGAACTGATTCTCGGCCATTTCGCCGACGCTGCGGATGCGGCGATTTCCCAGGTGATCGATGTCATCGACCGTGCCGTTGCCGTTCTTGATGTCGATGAGAACCCTGAGCACGTCGATGATGTCTTCCTTGGACAGCACGCCGGAGCCCTTGACGTCGCTGCGCCCGACGCGCCGGTTGAACTTCATGCGACCGACCGGAGAAAGGTCATAGCGATCGGCGCTGAAGAACAGATTGTTGAAGAGCGTCTGCGCGGCCTCCTTGGTGGGCGGCTCGCCCGGGCGCATCATGCGATAAATCTCAACTTGCGCCTCGATCTGATTGTGGGTCGGGTCGGCGCGCATGGTCGAAGAGATATAGGGTCCACGATCCACGTCGTTCACGAACAGGGTGCGGATCGATTTAATACCCGCCTCACGGAGCTTCGCGACCAGTTCCTCGGTGAGTATGTCGTTGGCGTTAGCCAGCACTTCGCCGCTTTCCTTGTCCACCACTTCACGGGAAAGAATGCGCTCGTAAATGTACTCGTCGCTCGCGTCCAGCTGCTTGATCCCGGCCTTCTCCAGCAGCTTGATATGACGGCTCGTGATGCGGCGGCCTTCCTCGACAATCAGCTTGCTTTTCTTGTCCTTGATGTCGAACGCGGCAAGATCACCGCGCAGGCGTTCAGGGATTACCTTGAAACGCACACCCGTCTTGGTGATTGTGAAGAGGTTCTCATCAAAGAAAGTGTCGAGGATCTCTTCGGCGCTCAAGCCCAGAGCGCGCAGTAGAACCGTCGCCGGCAACTTGCGGCGCCGGTCGATTCGCACGTAGACGAGATCCTTCGGGTCGAACTCGCAGTCGAGCCACGAACCGCGATAGGGAATAACGCGCGCGGAGAACAACAGCTTTCCCGAAGAATGGGTCTTGCCCTTGTCGTGCTCGAAGAACACGCCGGGCGAACGGTGCAGCTGTGCCACGATCACGCGCTCGGTGCCGTTGATGATGAAGGTGCCGGTCTCGGTCATGAGCGGAATTTCGCCCATGTAGACCTCCTGCTCC
>QIDW01000367.1 GCA_003230435.1 Acidimicrobiia bacterium
GTTCTTTCGGACAATGTCAGCCCTTCCCTTGACTGGGCGGATGTTCCTGAGGACACCAAGTCATTTGCGTTGATCTGTCACGACTCCGACGTGCCCAGCGCTAGAGACGATGTCAACCAGGAGGATCGTGAGGTTCCGGCTGACCTGGCTCGTGACGATTTCTTCCACTGGGTTGTCGTTGATCTGCCGGGCGATCTGCGTACGGTCGCAGAAGCCGAGTTCGCCGACGGTGTCGTGGTGGGCGGCCAGCGAGTGCCGGACGGCCCGCACGGCTGTAGGCAGGGCTTGAACGACTTCACCGGCTGGTTCGCCGAAGACGCCGAGATGAAAGGCAACTATTTCGGGTACGACGGACCTGCTCCACCCTGGAACGACAGCATCATTCATCACTATGTCTTCACCGTTTTTGCGCTCGATATGAATTCGACGCTGGTCTATGGCAACTTCACCGGTCATGACGTGAGGACGAAGATCAATAGACACGTACTAGCCGAGGCCAGTGTCGTCGGCACCTACACCCAGAACCCGAGGCTCCTCGACTGAGGAAGATCTGGGGAAGAGCTCAGGCGGTCCAGACAAGTGCCGTGCCGTCGAGCACAACCACATCATCCTGGTTCCTGATCAGGCAGTCGAGTGTTGTCAACGGCTTGTCCTTCCGAGATTCCACCACCTCGACGCGAGCGGTGATCGTGTCGCCCGGCCTCACAGGTGCGCGGAAATTCCAGTTGACGTTGAGGAACACTGAGCCCGGGCCGGGCAGATCCTCGGCGACTACGGCATTGAGGAGACCGCTGGTGACTCCACCCTGGACCACGATTCCCCTGAACCGTGATGCAGACGCCACATCCTGGTCGTAGTGGAGCGGATTTCGGTCACCGGTGATCTCTGTGAAGAGCTCGATGTCCTTTTGAGTAACGGTCTTGGACCGACTGGCTGAATCACCTGGAGTTGGCGCCATGGTTGGTGATCCTAAGTAGTGATGATGAGACGACGTCGTCGAGGATGGGAAGTGTGTCGTCGTTGCGACATAGAACGACCGTGACAGGGGTTGGCCCGCTCTAATCAGGCACACATGGCGCAACTACAACGGAGAAGGGCCGTCTTGGCGCTGGTCGCCGCGACGGCGCTTGTGGTTTCCGCCTGCGCCAGCGGTTCCGTAGAGCCGGCAAACGCGGAGCTTTCCCAGGAGGCTGAGACCTACCTGGAGGCCGTTGCCGAGATCTCGAGCGACTTCGATGCTGTCGTTGCAAGCATCGATGAGAGGATGCAGCAGGTCTATGCGACGCGCGGGGCCTTGTTGACCGCGGTTGCCGATGCAGGGATACCGGGTGCTGCCCAAACGGCTCTGGCCGCAGCCGAAGCCCTCACACCGCCCGATCAGTTCGAAACGGATCATCAGGCCTGGATCGAGCATCGGATCGCAATCTTCGGTCTGGCCGATGAGTTGGACGCCGCCCTGGAGAATCAGGATCTCGAAGAGGCGCTGGCGGTGAATGACGCGATGTTACGGCGCGTCAGCACCATCAAGTTGAGTGCAACTAGGGACTTCTGCTTGGCCTTTTCGCAACCTAACCCTGGCGACCTGTGCAGAGCAGGCGAAGGAATACCCGGCGGCCAGTATGGGCTCGACGCTCATGAGGCTTTGCGCCAGTTCTCCTTGGATGTGCAGGGCCTCTTCAGCTTCCCGCCGGATCTCTCACCCGAAGAACGAGCCGTCAGACTCAACAAGGTTCAGCCCAGTATCGAAAAGGCACTGAACGACACGGGCGAGAAGATGGCCGGCTTCGAGCCGCCCTCAGAGTTCGCAGACGATAATGCTGCATTCGTCCGGTACTTCGACGAGCAGCATCAAACGGCTGTTGCCATAACTGCAGCCAATGCTGAGCGGGACACCGCCGAGGTTCTCAGGTTGTTCGAAGAATCTGGCGTGGTTGTGGATCGTCTAGTCGACAGTCTCTCGGACGATTACGAGCCCATCGCCGCACCATTCTTTCCGGACAACTAGCAGCCGCTCTCGCTCAGCTTTCGCTGATAGTCACCTTTGTGATGACGACGTCATCGTGGGGACGGTCACCTCGATCTGTCGCAGTCGTCGCGATCGAGTCGACAGCGTCCAAGCCTGACGCGACCTTGCCGAAAATGCTGTAGCTGTGCGGGAGCCCGGCGTCGCTGTGGCAGATGAAGAACTGGCTCCCGTTGGTATGTGGTCCAGAGTTGGCCATGGCGACCACGCCGCGGTCGTAGCTGGCTGCACCTTCGATCTCGTCGCGGAAGCGATATCCAGGTCCACCAGTTCCGCTACCGGTGGGGTCGCCGCCTTGGATCATGAAACCTTCGATCACGCGATGGAAGATGACCCCATCGTAGAAGCCGTCACGAGCCAGGAAGACGAAGTTGTTCACGGTTTGCGGTGACCGGACGGCGTCAAGCTCGATGACCACCTCACCATGATTGGTGTCAAGGGTGGCGGTGTAGCTCTTGTCGAGGTCGATTGTCAGCTCGGGCGGGGAGTCGTATTGCTTGGTCAATTTGGGTCCCTTTCTACTGGAATCTTTCTAGGCGCCTAAAAGCTCATATACGACGCGCCATGCATTAGGAACGGTTTTAGGAAGTGAAGTAGGCGGGGGTG
>QIDW01000296.1 GCA_003230435.1 Acidimicrobiia bacterium
GGAGAAAAGCCCCAAGCGAGGCCCACACCCATGTCTCGGTAGTAGGGGAGAACCCAGTCCTTTTCTCGGTCCAGCGCAAACACAGAGGCCACCTGTATCGCCTCGTGTCCGGAGGAACCCAACACGAAGGCTGCCCGCCCTTGTCGCTGCAGTGCCCACATTCGGTCGTCCACACGCCGGGCCATGAGCATGAGCCGGTACATCTCGATTAGCTGATCGTCGGAAAGCCCGAGGTCTCGGTGGTCGAGATTGATTCTCACGGTCTGCACAGTCAGTTGCGGTCGTCCCCGCTCCGTCGGAAGCGCCGGAGATCGCCGATGTCATGGATTCGGTTTTCGGCGACCTTGATCGCCGCATCGTTGGGGTTGATACCGTGCTTTTCGGCGGTATCGAGGATCTTCATGGTGGCTTCGAAGATGGAGTCCACACGGTGAAGAGCTCGGGTCTTGGAGAAGCCCTGCAGCTCGTCGTCGACATTGATGAGCCCTCCGGCGTTTACCACGAAGTCGGGGGCGTAGAGGATGCCCCGATCCGCCAGCCGCTCAGCGTCCTTGTCGGTGGCCAGTTGGTTGTTGGCACTGCCAACAATCGCAGCACAGTTGAGCTCGGGAACGGTCGTCTCGTTGAGACCGGCACCCATGGCGCATGGCGAGAAGAAGTCGCAATCAACCCTGTGGATCTCGTCGGGGTCGACCGGTTCCACACCGTAGATCTCTACGGCGGCGTGAATGGCAGGTTCGTAGGCGTCGGTGACCATCACCTCGGCTCGGTCTTCTACGAGAAGTTGGACGTAAGCGGAGCCGACCTTGCCTACTCCTTGGACGGCAAACCGACGTCCAGCGATGTCCGGGTCACCCCACAGTTTCTGGGCGACCGCCCGGGTGGCTGCATACAAGCCTCGAGCCGTCACCGGGGAAGGGTCGCCGGACCCACCGTGTGCCACCGAGTTTCCCAGGGCCCAGCGGGTTTCCCGGCGCACCATGTCCATGTCCGCGGTGGTGGTGCCGATGTCTTCGGCGGTGATGTATCGACCTCTCAGTGAGTCGACGATCCGCCCGTAGGCCCGGAAAAGGCGCTCGCTCTTGTCCATTCGTGGGTCACCGATGATGACGGCCTTTCCGCCGCCGAGGTCGAGTCCTGCGGCTGCCGCCTTGTAAGTCATCCCTTTGGAAAGTCGAAGAACGTCCTCGAGGGCGTCGTCCTCGGATTCGTACGGAAAGAAGCGAGTCCCGCCTAAAGCGGGACCGAGAGCCGTGCTGTGTATGGCAATAATCGTCTTGAGACCAGATACCTTGTCGTATCCGTAGAGGATCTGCTCGTGACCCTCTTTGGCTACTTCATCGAAAACGAACAAGGCTTGGACCTCCTCCTGGATCTCGGGATGCAACCTGTCTCCGATACTACAGCCACCCCCAACCTTGCGTTCCAGAGAGTCGCTGGCCCGGCGGTGTGCAAGGATGGGTGGATGACCAAGTCGGCATACCTGAGGGTCTATTCACCGGAGGCGAGTGGCTCGCGCGATCCGGTGCCCGGTTTCGTCCGTTCCTACGGGATGCTGTCCGAGGCTGAAGGGGACAATCACTGGACCGCCGAATGGGAGGGTCGACGCTTGATCTGTCCTCGGAATCTCCGGCTTCGAGTACTCGAGTCGACCGTCGCGTTCGCCAACGCTTTCCGGGGCCTGGGGGTGGGGCTGATTCCCGAGGATGCGGCCAAGGCGGCAGACCGTGAGCTACGTGTCTATCACACCGAGAACCCGTCGCACCGCTCTCATGTGCTCACCTCGGCATGGCACGTGCCTGTGAGATGGTTCACCGCCTTCGAGCCTTCGGAGAAGCTGTTGTACGAGACGACCGAAGGGCCGCGCCTCCGCTACCGGACCGGTATTGACGATGCACGGAACCGGGTGGCACACGCTCATGAGGTTCTCGAGAAGATCGGAGTGTTTCGGGGCCCCGCCACCGAACTTGGGCAGCTTGCCGGCTGGCTCGAGCCGTTTCCGTCGGGTTCGATGGTGGAGCTCGACTATGCGGAAGTTTCGGACCTATTTGACCCACAGGAGCTGGTGTTCGATGAGTCGTGTGAGCTGGTCCAGGAGTCGGTTGAGGCTCTTGCCAGCGGTGACATGCTGCGCGCCGGCGAGAACTACGGCAAGGTCGTTCAGCGTCACCTTCTCCAACTGAACCCGTTCCTAAGGCATGTCGCGTCGCATTTGATCTTTTGCGCGTATAGAAAGCGGATCGCGGGGGAATTGACCGAACTCGGGAACCGTTTGCCCGCCCTCTACGTCCAACCTTTGTGAACAGACGCACAAGCGTCGAAGTGCTCACACTCCTCCAATCTTGCGATGTCGAGTGGAGATTCGTCACTTCCGAGTGGCATCCCCTTCTCCACCTTGCGTCTCCACTCGCATCGCAATTTCTCGAGGACCCTGATTCCACCACTCTCGGGCCCCTCGATTGTTTTCTGAGCAGATGCTCCGGTCTAGGTTTGTCCCATGCCCTGGATCGATGCACCACATGAGGACGACTGGGACGACACCTTCGATGAGCTGAAGCCCGAGGTCACCGATCCTGCCCTTCACCGTGTCGACTGGATCATGCGTATCCATGCCCTCGACGCCGGAAGCATGAACGCACACA
>QIDW01000410.1 GCA_003230435.1 Acidimicrobiia bacterium
TGGTCGAATCGACCCATCACCGAGTCGTACTCGAGCAGATAACCGAGGATGTCGTCGTCGGAGAGGTCGTTGATGGCTACGACATCGATTTCGCACTCTGGCCGTGAGGCAATGATGCGAAACACAGTTCTGCCGATGCGGCCGAAACCATTGATGGCGACCCTGGTCACTGCGATCCTCCGTTGTTCTGTCCAGCGATTGCTGCCGCGACTTCGACCGCCCGATGCGAGTATGCCCACCCATTGTTGAACCAGGTGATCGTCTTCACCATGTTGTCACCCGTCACCAAGGTGGCCAGGCTGTCATATATCCCGGAGTGCGGGTCGAGCCTCACGTCAGATGAGACGATTGGGTCGTCTACGTAGTCGACCACCCCCACATACTTCTGGTTGATCGCGCTCCGGACGGCTTCGTTGACCGCCGCCGCATCTGTGTTCTGCTCGATCTCGGCAACCATGTCGACAGTCGAACCGTCGACCACTGGGACATTCAGGGCTACAACGGACAGCTTGTCTTCCAACTCGGGGAGAACCTGGGTGAGGATCTCTGCGGAGTTGGTTTCCGAGGGAATGATGTTCTCTCCTGCGGCTCGGCTCGTTCGGAACGAGCCTGTGGGTACGTCGGCGAGACGCCCAGAGTTGGACATCGCTTTGACGGTTGTCATATAGGCCCGTCTCAGACCGAATGCCTCGTCGAGAGTTCGGAGAATGGGCGCCACTGCGTTGGAGGTGTTCGATCCCAGCGCTACGACATCGGGGTCGTTGTCGAGGATCTCGTCGTTGATGCCCCTCAGGAGCAGAGGTATCTCACCCGGAGTCTCGGGACTCGATGTCAGGACCACTTTGCGGGCACCACTGTCGAGATGTCCCTGGAGTGAGGAGAGGCTGCGGTAGCGGCTTGTTGTGTCGAGCACGATGTCGACTCCCAGACTCGCCCAACTGGTGTCCGATGGCCGAAGTGCGTTGGTTGCTGTCGTATTCGAGGGCACCGTTCTCGTAGGAGACCTCGACCGGAAAGCGGCCGTAGATCGAGTCGTACTTGAGAAGGTAAGTGAGGGCGGATGGGTCAGCGATGTCGCTTATGGCAACGATGTCGAGGTCACCACGATCGTGGAGCAGTCTGAAGACGTTGCGACCGATCCGGCCGAACCCCATCAGGCCAAGTCGAGTTGCTGTCATCGATGTCCTTTCTGCAGTTCGGAAACTAGCTGTCACACCCCTAGCTTCTAAAAGGGACAGGCGATACGTTGACGATGGGGGAGAGATGTTCATCGCATTTGCCATCGCAACCGTATGTCTGACCGCTCCGGTGAACGGTCCGATTGTCGCCGGGTATTCCCCTATTGGGCAATACGGAGGGCACTGGGGCGTTGATTTCAGCGCCGAGGTGGGCGAAGAGGTGCGTGCTCCGGTTTCAGGACTGGTGACCTTCGCCGGTTCGGTGGCAGGGATGAAGTCGGTGACGATTCAGCCTGTGTCTGGTTTCAAGGTTTCAGTGTCCTACCTGTCCGAGATTCGGGTGTCAGAAGGCGGCCGGATCGATCGAGGCCGGGTTCTGGGGGCGGCGGGAATTGAGGGCGGAGTGCCCGGGGTGCATCTTTCGACTCGGATCAACGGCCGATACACCGACCCGGAGCGCCAACTGGGATGTCGGAAGACAGATGTCACCAGGGCGCTTCGGTTGGTGACCCCGCCACAGCCCTATCCTCGTTCTCGTGCGTACAGGAATTCTTGGCGGAACGTTCGATCCGATCCATATCGCCCATCTACACGCCGGGGAGACGGCTCTTCACCAGGCCGAACTCGACCGGGTCCTCTTCATTCCGGCCGGCGACCCGTGGCAAAAGCTCGGTCGACGGGTCAGCGCCACCGAACATCGGCTGGAGATGGTCCGTCTCGCCACGGCGGGCGTTGACGGGTTTCGCGTCGACGACCGAGAGACAACCCGTGACGGGCTGACCTATACCGTTGACACCCTGGCCACGTTCCCAGAGGATGAGGAGCTCTTTCTGATTCTGGGAGCCGACGCGGCATTGCGTATTCCTACGTGGAAGAGGCATCAAGAAGTGCTGGACCGAGCCACTGTCCTGGTTGTCCCGCGCCCGGGAACTGACTCGACCGCCGTCGCCGACATTCTTCCCGACCCCGTTTTCCTGGACATGGCCGTGCTCGAGGTGAGTGGCACCGAGATTCGGGCGATGGTTCGGAACGGCAGTGCATTCCGGTTCCTGGTCACAAATGAGGTTCACAGGTACATAAGTGAGAACAACCTCTACGCAGAGGTCGGTGGAGCGGATATGGTGGAGGGTCCGACCAGCATGGAGGAACCGTCGTAGAGCAGAGTGTCGAAATGGCCCGGATGGCAGCCGATGCCATCTTCGAGAGAAAAGGGGCCGACATTGTTCTGCTCGACGTTGAGGAGTTGTTCATCCTCTCGGACATCTTCGTCATCGCGACCGGCACCTCCCGTCCTCACGTGCAGGCTCTCTCCGAGTACGTGGAAGAGAAACTCAAGGAGGCGGGGATCGACCCGTTGCGGGTGGAGGGTCAGAGTCAGGGCGAGTGGATCCTCGTCGACTACGGCGACATCATCGTTCACCTTTTCCAGGGAGCGTCTAGGGAGTTCTACTCACTGGAGCGCCTCTGGGGCGATGCCGAGCGAGTCCAGTGGGAAGAGCCCGCTGTTAGCGACAGCTAACGGTTTCAGATTCCCGATTGCCCCGACGTAGTCCTGGATCGGCCACGGCTTCAGGAAACCGTGCCGGCCGACACGATCCATTCAGAAGACTGGCCAGTGACGTCGGCAATGAGGTCAAAGTCACGGTCGTAGTGGAGAACAACAAGTCCGGCCGTTTCTGCCGCGGCAGCGATGAGAAGGTCAGCGATCTTTGCTCCACGCTGCTGACTTCGGGCCGCCAAGACATCTTGCACCTCAACCGCACGATCGAGGATGGGCTGGTCCATTGTTATGAATGGCCACGCCGACCGAAGCGTGCGCATGTCGAGATG
>QIDW01000287.1 GCA_003230435.1 Acidimicrobiia bacterium
CGTGGTTGTTGTCGACCTGGAAGCTGGCTCCGGCACTCGCCGCCGGAAACCCGGTGATACTCAAACCTGCCGAATGGTCTCCCCTATCGGCCTCGATTCTGGCCGACCTGGCCGATCGTGCGGGTTTGCCTCCCGGAGTTCTCAACATCGTGCAGGGAATTGGCGAGGAAGTAGGCGCGGCTCTCGTCGGCGATCGGCGGGTACGTCGAATCTCTTTCACCGGGTCTCCAGAAACGGCAAGGCATATCGGTGTCGCCGCCGCCAGGAACATCGTTCCGTTCACGGCGGAGCTCGGAGGAAAAGGCCCGCTCCTCGTGTTTGGAGATGCCGACCTGGAAGCAGCGGCAAGAAAAGCAGCAGGACAGTTCGATGACTCTGGCCAGGTCTGCCTGGCCGGCACGCGCCTGCTCGTCGAAGCGTCCGTCTCATCCGACTTCCTCGAGCTTTTCAACAGATACACCGACAAACACGTCCTGGGCGACAGCAGGAAACCATCCACAACGATCTCGCCAATGATCCATCCCGAGCATCTCGACCGGGTAGCCAACTTCGTAGACCGCGCTAGGGAGTCCGGCGACACCATCGTTCGAGGTGGAGAACGATGGAGAGAGGACGGACTCTGGTACGAGCCGACCCTCATCCGACCGACGTCGAACCACTCCGAAGTCGTCCAACGTGAGGTTTTCGGACCCGTCCTCACCTATCAGACGTTCCGCGATGAAGCCGAGGCGATCGATCTCGCCAACTCGACCGAGTATGGGCTTTCCGGAATCGTCTACACGGGTTCGGAGGAACGCGCCCACCGCGTCGGGCGCAGCATCCGGGCCGGCACAGTATGGGTGAACACATTCCTGGTACGGGACCTAACCGCACCTTTTGGTGGTTGCGGGATCTCTGGCATCGGCCGCGAGGGTGGCGACTATGCCCTCGACTTCCACTCCGACCTCAAGACGCTCCAGATCAGCGAAGGATCCGTCTGCTAGCGCGTCGGGTGGTCGAAGGCCTCTCCATTTCTGGCATCTCGCGACGGTCTTTCGCCTCGACTCTGCCGGCCAGCCACTTCGATGCCGGCATCGCAGTTACCCCATGTAGAAGCACCGATAGGGCGACCGTCAGGAACGTGATGTCAGCGACAAGCGGAGATATATCCGTCATCTCCTCAAACACAACGAGGAGGAATACGGCAGTTGCCAGACCTCGCGGTCCGAACCAGCCGAAGAACAGCACAGTCGATACCAGCAGTTTCTCTCCAATGAGGGAAATCGCGATTGCTATCGGACGGACCACGAAAAGAGCGACGAGCGAAACCACCCATGCTTGCCAGGCCACTCCACCGCGTATCAGTTGGTAGATGGGGCCAGCACCGAGAAACACGAAAGCGATCAATACAAGAGCGCGGCCTTCGGTTTCGGCGAAGTCGTACAGGTATTTGCACTTGGGCCGAACCTGGGCGCCCAACACGGCACCGGCCACGAAGGCGGCCACGAACCCACTACCCCCGACAACTTGGACCGCAGCGAAAGTCCCCAGGGCGAGAGCCACTGCAGCGATCTTCTGATGAAGCTCGTCCATCCACCCACGTTCGGTAGCGCGGCTGATCGCCCAAGCCCCGGCGAACCCGAGCACCGCTCCTCCGGCCACTCCGATTCCAACCTCTGTGACAACCAGAAGAACCGACGAGGAGATCGACCTGCCCGCTTCGGATTCGATCAGGCCGATAGCGATGAACAACGCCGGGAGAGCGAGACCATCGTTCAAACCCGACTCGATGTTCAACGTCTGGCGAATCCTCAGCGGCAGCACCTCAGACTCCAACACCGGCTCGGCGAGGGCAGCATCGGTCGGAGCCAGAATCACGCCCAATAACAAGGCCGTGCCGAGCGGTATCGCCAGGACCCAGCCGGATACCACCGCACCCAGGATCATCGCCAGGGGCAGACCTATCAAGAGCATCCTGGCCGGCCATCGGTACTGCCTGTGGATACGGCCGACGTCAATACGGGCAGCATCAGTGAAGAGGACCAAAGCGAGCGCCAACTCGAGAAAGGTGAGTGCTGCCGTGCTTCTGACATTTATTGGATCGACAATAAGGACGGCGATGAGGATCCCCATCGCGACGGCGACCATGGGCTCCGAGATCGAGAACCTGGCCAATCGCCCGGAGACAGCGACGATCGCAAAGACAGTGGCTGAGACAAGAACGATTGTCTCCGCTACAGATTCCACTCCTTAATTCCCTGCCGGATCTGTGTTGCGCACCAGCGTGGTCCCACCCTTCCAGGACACGCCAACACGGTGGTAGTAGCCGCCGATCACCTCCAGGGGCTCGAGAAGGAAGAGTTCCTCGGTGGGTGACTCGAAAATCTCGATATCCGCTTCACCTGCCCAAACGTCTGCGATCTCCCCGTCGTAACCTCGCATGGTCACCAGCTCGTCCATCGAGGCCGAGCCGTCCGACTCGATGGCCGGCCAGTATCGGTTGTGAAGCATCGGGTGGCCATTGACGAAACCGGGCAACGACGCGGTTTCGGTGAGGTCGATCCGCATCTCTGCGATCCGTCGGCCGGCAGCAGCCAGCGTTGCACCAAACTGGCCGCCGGCTTGCAGACGGGGTCCGGCCCTGCCGATTGTGATCGGCCTCGTCATCCAGATATCTCCGAGTTTCTTGGGATATCCCTGGTGATAACCACGGACCAGTGCGAAGTCCTTGTCGACCCATATGAAGGGGCAGCGACTCCACGACTCGCCCTCCCACTCGCACCGGATGACGGCAAAGACCTCCTTGTACTGGCTGCGCACCGGATCGAGAGTCTCCTCCAAGGTGTCTCCAGAGCTCTGCCAATCCGCCCAGATCAGGGCAACTGCACCTGGATCGTCTGTAGCGAGGCTGGCTCCCTCTGGGAGCAATTCGGCAACACGGTCCGGATGGGTGCGGTACTCGACTGTCAGCATCTCTCCGGAGTAGTGCCAGGGCGGTTCGGGAATCAGCGATGACCTGCCTGATGCCGTCTTGGGGAAGAGAAAACCGGACATCAAAGGAAAGGCAGGTACTCGGACATCTCCCAGTCCGTCGTCCACTTCTGATAGCGGGCCCACTCGGCGCGCTTCACCGTCACAAACCCATCTATGTATGCGGGGCTGAAGGCCTCCACGTAGTCGCCGTCTTCCTCGAGAGCATCCAGCGCCGCTCCGAGCGATTCTGGGGGGATGACGTCGGTGGAAGCCCTCTCTATGCAGTCAAGTGTCTCGACGGGCGGCAGTTCGTAACCCTTCTCGTATCCAAGAAGCGCAGCGGTCAGAACAGCGGCCACACCCTGGTGTGGAGCGACGCAGCCGTCGGCCAACCTGTGCTCGATTCTCGTGCCCTGGCCGCGCGCCGGTGGCACGCGGACAGTCACCCCGCGATGGTCATAACCCCAGTTGGCCCAGTAGCCACACAACGAACCGGGCTGAAGACGTTTGTAAGCGTTCACGGTCGGTGCAAGCAGCGCGGTCATGCCTACATGATGGTGAAGCATCCCCGCCATCGAGGACCGCGCCATCTCGCTGAGCCCGTCGTCCGCGCTCTCGTCGTAGAGGACGTTCGAACCACTCTCGTCATTGAATGAGAGATTCACATGGAAACCCGAGCCACCTCGATCGTTGATCGGCTTTCCCATGAAGGTGAGGAGGAGACCACGGCTGGCTGCGATCTCCCTGGCCATGACCTTGAACAGGAAGGCATCATCAGATGCACGTAGGGCGTCGGTGTATGCCAGGGTCAACTCGAACTGGCCGTTGTCGTATTCGCTGTTGACCGATTCGAGAGGAAGCCCAATTCTCCGGGACGTGACCATGATCTCATCGATGGTGCCGGACGGGTCCACCGCCATCCCGGTTCCGTAGACATAGGCACCCGGGCTCGCGATAGGCCGCCAACTCCCTTCACCATCGGGCTCGAAAAGGAACGCTTCGAGTTCGATCCCAACCATCGGATTCAAGCCGTGGCTGTTCCACTTCTCGATGATGTCCTTGAGGACGTTGCGCGGTGCAAGCGGAACGGGGTGACCCAGCCGTGTGATGTCCGGGATAACCACATGTGTCCCCTCCTGCCAGCTTGGTCGGACGTCACTTCCTTCGAAATTCGCGTCGCAGTCGGGGAGACCCTCCATCATGAGTCCGCCATCGTGTGGTGTCATCACCCGGTCGAAGCCGAGGGTGAACAGGGAAATGGCGTGAGCCGTGCCTGACTCCGCCTTGTCCGGACGGGCCAGCCCGAGATGGTCGGGCCAGAGCAGTCTGAGTCGTTCGAATTCGATGCTCACATCTCTCCTGGTCTGAGCGGATCGTAGATGCGGCGGACCTCGGTGCGCAGTGTGAGATCAAGGCGATAACCTTGAGTATCGATGAACAGCCACCTCGAGCCGGACCGAGAACTACGCGACGACCTGACTCAGCAGGTCGTCGCCTACCTGGCCAGTTGGTACGACGGAGCCTCCAACAGCGAGGCATGGGGCGTCGATCTCGACCCGGACACCCTTCGCGAGTTGCGCCGACCTCCCACCGAAGAGGGCCGTGATCTGGAGTCGATTCTGTCCGACCTGACCGTCGCCGGAAAGGACGGGATCTATCACCTGTCGGGCGGTCACATGTCCTATATCCCCAACGCGGGGCTTTACACCGCGGCCCTGGCCGAGTTCTTAGCTGCGGCTCTCAACCGGTACACCGGTGTCGCCGGAGCTGTCCCAGGGTTCACCGCCATCGAGCACGGTGTGATCGATTGGATGACCTCTTTGTTCGATCTGGGATCGGAAGCCTCCGGAGTCCTGCTCTCTGGTGGCTCAATGGCCAACCTCACTGGCATCGTCACGGCGCGCTTCTCTCAGCTCGGCGACGGATTCTCCGCCGGAGTCATGTATGCAACACCCCATACCCACCATTCGGTTGCCAAGGCCGCCAGGATCGCGGGCTTTCGAGACGACCAGATCGTCTCGATGGACACAGACGCCGATCTCAGGATGGACATCGGCAAGCTTCAGGAGCGGATTGCCTCCGATCGCAACGCGGGTCGAAACCCGTTCCTCATCATCGCCTCCGCCGGCACCACCGACACGGGCACTGTCGATCCATTGGATCAACTGGCGGATGTGGCCGCCGAGTCGGACATCTGGTTCCACGTGGATGCCGCCTACGGAGGTTTCTTCCAGCTGACGACACGGGGGAAAGACGTGCTCCATGGCATCGAGCGAGCCGACACGATCGCCCTCGACCCCCATAAGGGGTTGTCGATCCCGTTTGGGGCCGGTGCACTGTTGGCCCGGCACGAGACACAGTTGCTCGCGGCTCACCACGGGCGCGGGGGATATCTCACCGACGACGACACTTACATGGGTCTCCGTGACATAGCCTCGTTGGGTCCTGAGTTGAGCAGACCGTTTCGCGGGCTCCCTGTTTGGTTGCCACTGCAACTTCATGGCGTGGCTCCGTTTCGCGAGGCTCTCGACTCCAGTCTCGATCTCGCCGAACACGCCTACAACCGGCTGGGCACGATCGAGGGCATCGACGCCAGGTGGGCTCCCGACCTCTCGGTTGTCGCTTTCATGTTTGACGACGACGAAGTGGGCCGTTCAGCTTGGGAAGCGGTCAACACCGACCGCACGGTCCATATCAGTCCGACGATCATCGAGGACAGATTCGTCCTCCGATTCGCCATCCTCAACCGACGATCGACGGTCGAGCATGTTGACTACGCCATCGACATCATCGAAAAGACACTGGTCGGTTAGCTGAAGGTCCCGATCACCGCGGAGGCGCCCTCGCTCTGATGTAGACGTGACTCAGGGGGCTGGTCCAGGAGTGGTCACCGTTGGGCAGTCGCTCCAGGCTCCAGGGAGCATGGTGTTTCGCCATGTGGTGATAACGACAGAGTGGGCCCATGTTGTCGTTGTGGGTAGGACCACCTCTTGAATAAGGCCTGCGGTGATCGAGGTCACAGTCGCATGCGGGCGACACATGTTCGATACTCGGATTCGATCTCCCGTTTCATGGCGGCGGTGGGGCGTCTCCGGGTGACGTCGCTGGCGATGAGGTTCCCGTCATTGTCGGTAACGGAGAATTGCCAGGTAGCCCCGGTCTGTCCGGATGCGACCTTGCGAGCGATGTCGGCGACAACCGGGCCATAACCAGCCAGTTCACCAGGGGCGTTGGACAGTTCGGCGAGGGTGGCGACATCAACATTGAGATGAACAACACCACGATCGGCGCCGATGCTCTTGGCACGAGCCAGCAAGAGGTCGACGAAAACGTCGGCCCGGAGCTGGTCAATGGTTCGTGGCTCCGTGTCGTTCTTGAGGGCGAGAGCCAACCGATTGACCCTGCGGGACACCGCAGCAGCGTCGTCGGGAGCTATCGAATAGACACACTGGTTGGCGGTGCCATCGGGATTGGCGTAGGTCGCCAATCTTCGATCGGCCAGACCCTCCTCATACCCGACTTCGGCACCTTTGGGGTCGGTTTCCATCACCCCTCGGGCGAGACGTGCCTGAAGCTGACCGGTAGTCAAGCCTTCCGCTCGATCGAGGACTTTCTCGGACACCGCTTCGATCGTGTCGGATGAAAGGTGGCCCAGCTGGCTGTCAAATACTTTGACCCGACGAAGATCGATCAGCCCCCGGCGGAACTTCTCCCACACCTGACGCAGCTTCCCGGCGAGACTCAACGCCAGATCCAGTTCACGTTCGGCCCCACGTCGTGTCAGCGTCAACGCCGAGCCGATCTCGAATGCGGCGTACTCCAGCTCTTCAACATCTCTCACTACCGGCGCGTCACGGTCCCCCGCGGGTGAGTGGGCCACCTCGACCATGGTCGCCAGCTTTCCGGCATCGTGATGAGAGGAGAGGCGGGCCTCAACCCTCATCAGACGGACAGCGTCGTAACCGTTGAGCTTGGTGCGGTCGACGGAAGCGGCGATGGCCGACAGATACGGACCAGGGGGAAGATCCTCCAGAACGGCGGGGAGGACATGACGTTCGGGTTCCACCCAGTCAGTCGATTCGACCTCACGGGTCAACTGGTAGAGCTTGTCGTCGTCGTGACTCTCCCCCGACAAGAGTTCGATCGTGTCTTGCAGATCGAACATATGTTCGACCGTACGGCATTCCATTCCGCCTGTCAATACCCTTTAACAAAGCTTCTAAATCGTCACCAAGCGTTAAACGCGCACACTCACCGGCAGGTGTTTTATCCCGGAGATGAAGTTTGAGCGAAGACGATCGGGCTCACCTACTTCGAAGTTTGCAACACGGTTCAGGAACTCCTCGAAGAACACTCTCACCTCGAGTCTGGCCAGTGCTGCACCCAGACAGACATGACGACCTGTGCCAAAAGCGATGTGTGGGTTCGGATCGCGTTTCAAGTCCAAGGTGAACGGATCATCAAGGAGGTCGGCGTCGTAGTTGGCTGACGTGTACCAAACGACAACCTTGTCTCCGGCCCTGATCGGAACACCTCTGATCTCGGTGTCCTCGGTTGCAGTGCGACGGAAGTGCATCGTCACACTCGAGGCTCTGAGAATCTCCTCCGTGGCCATCTCGGATCCAGCCTTCAAGTCCTCACGCCACTGAGCAAGTTGGTCTGGGTGGTTGTGCAGATAGATCAGGCCATGGCTGATGGTGTGCCGGGTCGTCTCATTGCCGGCAACCATCATCAGCGTGAAGAAGTTCTTGAATTCGAGATCGGTCAGAGGTTCGCCATCCGGCTCGGCAGTTAGCAGCGTGGTGATGATGTCGTCCTTCGGATCTTTGCGTCTCTCGAGGGCGATCTCCTCGGCGTAGCGGAAGATCTCGAGGGCTGCCGGGGACCTGAACGGAAGGAGTCGGTACTCGTCGCTGTCGACCTTGTCGATGATCACCGGCGTGTACTCGGGGTCGGCGTTGGAGATCATCTGATCGCCCCAGGTCACGAGCTTGCTGGAATCCTCCTCGGGTACTCCAACGAGACGGCAGAGCATCCGTATCGGCAACTCTCTCGC
>QIDW01000007.1 GCA_003230435.1 Acidimicrobiia bacterium
ACCATCAACGAGTTGGGCAATGGCCATGGGCAGGTTGTCGATCAGCTCGTTGGCAATGACAACGCCACGGATCGAGTCGGGGAGATCGGTCAGAACATGGTCGTCAGGGAGGAAGGCCCTTAACACCCTTCGAGCGGCCGGGGACGCCTCAACAGCCAACGCATCGGCATCAACCGTGTCGAGAAGTGGTCGAAGGAGAGAACCGGAGCCGGCACCGACCTCAACAACCTGAAACGGCTCCCCGATACGCTCATGCTCCCGCTCTACATAGATCGCCAGTATCTCCCCGAAGAGCGGACTGACCTCAGGGGAGGTCAGAAAGTCGCCAGCCTTTTCGGAGCGGAGGGTCTCCCCGCCAAAAAAGCCTTCCGAGTCATAGAGGGAGATCTCCATGAATCGTTCGAACGGCAGGGGTCCGTCAGCTCGAATCTGGGTGACGATCCGGCCAAGGAGCGTCATCGGATAGCGTGGGTCATATGAAATACGGAGTCTTGATCTTTCCAACCGACACTTCAATTCGACCAGACGACCTCGCACGCGAGGTCGAGGCTCGAGGATTCAACTCCCTGTGGTTCCCCGAGCACTCCCACATCCCCTCATCGCGAGTAACGCCGTGGGGTGGCGCCAGAGATGCGCCACCACTCCCAGATTGGTACTGGCATACCCTTGACCAGTATGTGGCCCTTGCTTACGCCGCCACGGCAACAACGACTTTGAGGCTGGGCGCCGGGATCACTCTGCTCGCCCAGCGTGATCCCATCTGGACCGCCAAGCAGGTGGCGTCTCTCGATCATCTCTCTGGTGGGCGGGTGATGTTTGGGATCGGCTACGGGTGGAACAAGGAAGAGATGGCCCAGCACGGAACTGCCTATCTGGAACGACGAGCCCTCCTTCGGGAAAAGGTCCTGATGATGAAAGCCTTATGGACCCAGGACGAGGCTTCGTACGAAGGCGAATTGCTGTCCCTCGAGCCGTCCTGGGCGTGGCCCAAGCCGGTACAGAAGCCACACCCACCGATCGTGATGGGAGCGGCCGCAGGGCCGAAGACCATCGCAGCTGGATGCCTCTCGCGGCTAGACAGGACGTCGCCGGCCAGATCGATCGAGTGAGGCAGGCTGTAGCGGATGCCGGTCGTGATCCGGAGGCCTTTCAGATCATCGCCAGCGGGGTCAAGAGCGACGACATCGAAACACTCGCCGAAGCAGGGGTCGATGAGGCAATATTCGCCCTTCCGGCCCTCGGCGCAGAATTCGTGATCCCCCGCCTCGACAAACTCGCCGAGGCGGCGGGGCTGAGGTAACCGCGTTCTCGACGCTCAAAAGATCAAATGCGACGCGCCATGCCTTAGGAAACGAGAGGGGCCCCCGCGGGGGCCCCTTCTTCAATCAGGTTTTGGTCTGGCTAGAAGTCCATGCCTCCGCCGTCGTGGCCACCGCCCATCGGCATCGCCGGGGCGTCCTCGGGCTGCTCGGCAACGAGTGCCTCGGAGCAGGGCTGCGATAGACGCAGCGTTCTGCAACGTGGCCCGAGTGACCTTGGCGGGGTCGATGACACCCGCAGCCACCAGATCCTCGTACTCACCGGTAGCAGCGTTGAAGCCTGACGCGCCTTCAGCGGCACGCACCCGCTCAACAACAACGCCACCTTCAAAGCCGGCGTTGACCGCAATCTGACGAATGGGCTCTTCCATCGACTTCTTGACGATGACACGGCCGGTCTTCTCGTCGTCGGTGCCGCCACGCACCTTGGCGACGGCGTCCTGGGCACGAAGCAGAGTCACACCACCACCGGGGACAACACCTTCCTCGACCGCAGCACGTGCGGCCTGAACGGCGTCCTCGATGCGATGCTTCTTCTCTTTCAGCTCGACCTCAGTCGCAGCACCAGCCTTGATCACGACCACACCGCCCGACAGTTTGGCGAGACGCTCCTGGAGCTTCTCGCTGTCCCAGTCGGAGTCGGTGTTCTCGATCTCACGCTCGATCTGCTTGATACGAGCCTTGACATCACCCTCGGAGCCTGCCCCGTCAATGACAGTGGTGTCATCCTTGGAGACAACGACCCTGCGGGCACGACCGAGAAGCTCAAGGGTCACGTTCTCAAGTTTGAGACCGACTTCCTCGGCAATAACGGTGCCACCGGTAAGAACCGCGATGTCCTGCATCATGGCCTTGCGACGCTCACCAAAACCGGGCGCCTTGACGGCGACCGAGTGGAATGTGCCGCGGATCTTGTTGACCACAAGGGTGGCAAGGGCCTCGCCCTCGACATCCTCGGCGATGACCAGCACGGCCTTACCCGACTGCATGACCTTTTCGAGAACAGGCACCAGGTCGTTGACCGACGTGATCTTCTGGTTGGCGATGAGGATGTATGGATCCTCGAGCACAGCCTCTTGGCGGTCGGGGTCGGTGATGAAGTACGGGGAGATGTAGCCCTTGTCGAACTGCATGCCCTCGGTGAACTCGAGTTCGAGACCAAAGGTCTGACCCTCCTCCACCGTGATCACTCCGTCCTTGCCAACACGGTCCATCGCGTCGGCGATGACCTCACCGATCGAATCGTCGTTGTTGGCCGAGATCGAAGCCACATGGGCGATCTCCTCGGTGGTCTCGATCTCACGAGCCTGATCCTCGATCGACTTGACAGCAGCGTCCACTGCGGCCTCGATCCCACGCTTGAGATCCATCGGGTTGGCGCCCGCAGCTACCTGACGCAGGCCCTCACGGACCATTGCCTGGGCGAGAACCGTGGCGGTGGTTGTGCCGTCACCGGCGACGTTGTCGGTCTTGTTGGCTACCTCATAGGCGAGCTTGGCGCCCATGTTCTCGTAGGGATCCTCGAGTTCGATCTCCTTGGCGATGGTCACACCGTCGTTGGTGATCGTGGGAGCGCCCCACTTTTTTTCGAGGACAACATTGCGGCCCTTGGGGCCGAGAGTCACCTTTACGGTGTCGGCGAGCTTGTCCACTCCCGCCTGGAGCCCCTTGCGGGCCTCCTCGTCAAAGCGAAGTTCCTTCGCTGCCATTTCCTATCTCCTCACTTGACGATGGCGAGGATGTCGCGCTCGGACAAGACGAGATAATCGTCCCTGTCGAGCTTGACCTCCGTGCCAGCAAATTTCGAATAGAGAACATTGTCGCCAACAGACACATCCATGGGGATGCGCTCGCCGTCATCGTCACGGGCACCTGGGCCCACTGCGATGACTTCGCCGATCTGTGGCTTCTCCTTGGCCGTGTCGGGGATGACCAGGCCGGAAGGGGTACGGGACTCCGTATCGTCCTCCGCTGTGACCACCACTCGATCACCGAGGGGTTGAAGCTTCATTCGTTAGCTCCTCCTTGAGCTCTTCGGGATAATTGCCACGGGCACGACCCAACAAACCGAGATGCAATCAGGATCTATCAGACAGTGAATTCCCGTCTGTTAGCACTCTCGTTAGCCGAGTGCTACCGCAACAGTAGCACTCGGCTCGGGTGAGTGCTAACTAGAATCTGAGTCGGGTCGACTCAAGGTTGAGAGACGTGGTGTATTCTCGATGGCAGACTCCTAGAGCACCATTGAGGGGTCTACCGACTCGGCCCAGTCGGTGAGACGCCCCTGAGAAAGCCAGTGGGCGCCGACAACACCGATCATCGCCGCATTGTCGGTGCAGAGAACCGGGTCGGGAAGGGTCAGAGTCACACCACGCTTGGCGGCCTCCTCGCCAAATCGCTCACGAAGCCGACGGTTGGCCAGCACCCCCCCGCCGCCACCCACGACGCCCGCACCTGTCTCGTCGATCGCCTTGAAGGTCTTGTCGACGAGGACATCGACAATCGCCTCCTGGACCGACGCCGCAACATCGGCCAGAGGTGGCAGGTCTCCGGATTCCTGGGCTTTCTCCAGATAGGTGACCACGGATGTCTTCAGACCCGAGAACGAGAAGTGGAATGGCCGATCCGGCAGCGCTCGCGGGAAGCGGATCGTGGCCGGGTCGCCGTCCTGCGACGCCGCATCCATCGCCGGCCCGCCGGGAAACCCGAGACCCATCACTCTGGCGAGCTTGTCGAACGCCTCACCAGCCGCATCGTCGATGGTGTGGCCGAGCGTCTCGTACTCACCCCAATCGCGGACGTGAACTATCTGGGAGTGGCCTCCCGAGGCGAGGAGCACAACAGCAGGCGGAACAAACTCTTCAAACTGGATCCGAGGAGCCATCAGGTGGCCCTCCATGTGATCGATGCCGACGAACGGAAGCTGACGTGCCCAGGCTGTGGCTTTCGCAAACGAGTGACCGACGAGGAGCGCGCCCACCAGGCCGGGCCCTGCAGTGGCCGCAACACCGTCGAGATCATCGGGGTGAACGCCCGCATCCGACAGGGCCTTGTGAGTCAGGGAGCGAATCGATTCGACGTGGGCCCGGGCGGCCACCTCCGGCACAACTCCCCCGAAACGGGCATGAAGCTCGA
>QIDW01000391.1 GCA_003230435.1 Acidimicrobiia bacterium
CCCCAACGGGACGGTAGCCTTGCCAAAATCGAAACATCGGCGGGGTGGGAAGAGTCGACCACGATCGAAACCCGCACCCCAGCGTGTCAGCGCGACCAAGGCCAAAAGCCAGGCTGCAACCGAGGTTCCGTCGCGCAGGTTGAATCCGGAAACGATGCGCAAGATCGGCTGGACCGCGATTGGATTGTCCGTTGTCGTCTTCTTTCAACACTTGCTCTCCCACATGGGATTCTTCTCGGTATTCGGCCCGGGAGCGGACGATCTCCTGATCGGATACCCGACCACCGCCATCCTGATCCTCGTCGGCGTGTGGGCCCTGGGCAGAGACGACCGCTGAGCTGGTCGAGATCCGGGTAACCAGGGGTGCTGATCCTGGCTCCGGAACCCGGCATCCGCCTCTTCTCACGGTCGGGATAACCACCCCGGATAGTTAGGTTCTTCTCATGGAAGTGCTGTTGCTACCTTTCCTGGCGGTGGCTGCGGGGGTGATCTCTTTTACGTCGCCTTGCACCCTGCCGTTGATCCCCTTCTATCTTTCCTACGTCACTGCCTTGCCGGTGTCCGAGTTGGGGACAAGGGCGGCACGAGCAGTCACGCTGCGAGCTTCCATTCTCTTCGTCGCCGGGTTCACGGTGGTGTTCACCACGCTCGGCGCCTCTCTTGCGTACATCGGCACAACTCTGCTCCGCAATGTGCCGATCATCGTCCGCTTCGCGGGCATCGGAATCATCTTCATGGGTCTAGGGATGATTGGGTGGCTGCGGATCCCCTGGCTGCATCGTGAATGGCGTCCCGGTACCAAGATCAAGTGGCGGGGACCGAAAGCAGCGTTCCCCCTCGGAATGGCCTTTGCCTTTGGCTGGATACCATGCATCGGCCCGGTGCTCGCGACGATTCTGGTAACGGCGGCCTCGACACAGACCGCTCCGTACGGGGCCGTGCTCCTGTTGCTCTACTCCCTGGGGTTGGGAATCCCCTTCATCGCGTTAGCCCTCGGGTTCCACCGCATGAAAGGGTCGCTGGACTGGTTGCAGCGCAACGCCGGTCGAATAGAGCGGATTTCGGGGGCCCTATTGGTTGTCGTGGGGGTGTTGTTCGTGACCGGCTGGTGGCGTGCCATCTTCCTTCCACTGCAGAGTGCGTTTGCCCGGCTTGGCTGGCCACCGATCTGACATCCCGCTCTCCGCGGCCTCAAACACTGTCATGACCACGACATTGCTTGGCGGTCCAGTGCGGCTGCTCGGTTAGTCGGGTAACTGTCCTTTACGCAGGCCTGATGTCATCGATCGTAGGTTTGAGATTATGTCTATCCGAATAAAGCTTGTTGGTCTTGCAGGCGTCGTGGCCCTTGTCACCGCTGCCTGCGGGGGTGCGCTCGACGGAGGGGCAACACAGCCGGATCCGGGCCCAGAAGTGGCCACACCAACACCGGTCAACGGTGTTCTGCCCGAGGGTCCGTCAGCACTCGACAATAAGTTCGACGCGTCGTTCCCCGAACCGCTGATCGATCCGAACGACATTCGTTCTGGTGGACCCCCTCCCGACGGAATCCCTCCGATCGACGATCCCAAGTTCGTCTCGGTCGCAGAGGCTGATGAGTGGTTGAACGACCCCGAGCCGGTGCTTGTCGTTGAGGTAGACGGCGATGTGCGTGCCTACCCCATTCAGATCCTGATGTGGCATGAGATCGTCAACGACACGGTCGGCGGCATACCGCTAGCAGTGACTTACTGCCCGTTGTGTAACTCTGCAATCACCTTCGAGCGCACCGTACGAGGTGTCGAAACCACATTCGGTACCTCGGGCAGCCTGTATTTCGCCAATCTTGTCATGTACGACCGGGCCACCGAATCGCTGTGGAACCAGCTCGACGGAAGGGCAACTGTCGGGGTCCTCACCGGAGAGACCCTCACCCAGGTCCCCTCATCGACGGTGGCGTGGGAAGTCTTCAAGGAATCCCGTCCTGACGCGAAGGTGCTCGACCGCAATCGCACAGGTGCGAATCGGCGTTATGGCACCAACCCATACACGGGACTCGACGATCCCAACGGGCAGCCGTTCCTGTTCAACGGCGACATCGACGTCCGAGCCAAGGCAATGCAACGCATCGTCGCCATCGAAGGTCCAAACCAGG
>QIDW01000174.1 GCA_003230435.1 Acidimicrobiia bacterium
CTGGAGGGGCTTGTGGTCGAGAGCGGCGAAACGGCAACGAAGGTGATCGAGGTCATGACCTCCGATCCGCTGGAAGAATCAACTCTCTCTGGCGAAGACCCGACAGACGAGACCGAGGGTTTCATCGCCTACGCGGGGCTTCTCCTGCTCTACGTGGCCATTCTCCTTTACGGAACATGGATCCTGACCGGTGTCACCGAGGAGAAGACCAACCGGGTTGTCGAGGTCCTCCTATCAAGTGTCCGTCCCTGGCAACTTCTTGCCGGGAAGATCCTTGGCATCGGCACCCTCGGCCTGGCGCAGTTCGGGTTGACGATCCTCGTCGCGGCTGTCGCGATCCAGGCCACGGGAGTGCTCGACCTCCCCGAATTGCCGGTGGCCAGCCTGATAAACCTCGTCGTCTGGTTTGTCATCGGTTTCTTGCTCTACGCGGTGCTCTTCGGTGCGGCAGGTTCTCTGGCCAGTCGTGTAGAGGATGCTCAAACTGCCGCTATGCCGATGACGATCCTCGCTGTGGGCGGATTCTTTGTATCCATTGTGGCTCTCGGTGAGCCCAACGGCGTAGTGGCTGTGATTGGCACATTCGTGCCACTCACCGCTCCCTTCGTCGTCCCCGTTCGCGCCGCTCTCGGCGCGATCGCCCCGTGGGAGTACGTACTGGCGGTGCTGATCACGCTCGGCACCGTCGTCGGCATGGTTTTTGTCGCCGGGCGTGTCTACGCCGGTGGCCTCCTCCAGTTCGGTGGGAA
The DNA here is from genome assembly GCA_003230435.1 of Acidimicrobiia bacterium. GTDB lineage: Bacteria > Actinomycetota > Acidimicrobiia > Spongiisociales > ZC4RG35 > SZUA-217. The sequence continues at coordinate 750 of QIDW01000174.1, forward strand.
GGTCAAGGTCCGCGATGCCTGGCGGTCAGCCAACCAGTAATCGATGCATGTCAATCCAGTGGACCGGGTACTCGTATCTTCACACGCATGCGTAGTCTCAGCTCATGGCATATAGCGAGGTCTTGGCAGATCGAATTCGACATCAAATCGGATCCAACCCAAACGTCGTTGAGAAGAAGATGTTCGGAGGTGTCGCGTTCATGAATCAAGGCAACATGGCCGTCGGTGTTGGTAGCGACGAGCTGATGGTTCGTGTCGGTTTGGAAGGCTACGAGGAAGCGATCGCAGACCCGGGTGTCCGTGACTTTGACATGACCGGGAAACGCATGAAGGGCTGGGTGCTGGTTGGTCCACAAACGGTCGCCGACAATTCAGATCTCAACGACTGGATTGACGTCGGGATGGAGTTTGCCGGTTCACTACCACCCAAATAGGTTCGCCCAGTGGGCTATCAGCACCTAGAACTCGAAAAGGACGGTCATATAGCCACGCTGTGGCTCAATCGACCCGAGAAACACAACGCCATGTCCGAGGACATGTGGGTCGACATTCCAACAGCGATGGCCGAGCTCGACGTCGACGACTTGGTAAGGGTGATAGTCGTCGCCGGTCGTGGCCCGGCGTTCTGTGTAGGGATCGACATAAACATGCTGGCCAGCCTTCAACCAACTGGAGACTCTCAAGCCGACTCCAACAAGAAGCTCTACGACACCATCCGCCGGCTTCAGGAGACAAACAGCGTCTTCGCCAAATCTCCCAAGCCGGTGATCGCAGCTGTCCACGGCTCTTGCCTCGGGGAGGGGATCAATCTGATTTCGGCGTGCGATATCAGACTTGCTTCCTCTGACGCCGTGTTCTCGATAAGAGAGACCCGGCTCGGCATCGTGGCGGATGTTGGGGCGCTACAGCGTCTCCCTGGAATCATCGGATCCGGCCATCTGGCCGAGCTTGCCTTCACCGGAAAGGACGTCGATGCCGCCAGGGCCCGTGACATCGGCCTGGTCAACGATGTCTACCCCGACCAGCCAAGCCTCATGAAGGCGGCCTACGAACTGGCCGGGGAAATCGCCGACAACTCGCCGCTTACGGTTTCGGGGGTCAAGAGAATCCTCGCCGCCAATGACGGCCGAACCGTTGATGAAGCCCTCGACTATGTGGCGCAGTGGAACTCATCGTTCCTGATGTCCAACGATCTGATCGAGGCAATCAGCGCCTTCATAGAAAAACGCGAGCCGGATTTCAAGGGCAACTGACAACGGAAGACCCCGTTCGGGGTCTCCCGCCTCCCCTATCCCCGCCGGTCCTGACGGAGGAGGGTCCGTATCGCTGAGCTCTCCCAAAGATTTCCGAACTGTGACCATTGACGTGTTCGTCGACGAGCG
>QIDW01000465.1 GCA_003230435.1 Acidimicrobiia bacterium
AACGACCGCAAGCTCACGATGCTGAGACGAGAGAGGTTGGGGTTCATCTTTCAGGCTTTCAACCTCATCCCCACCCTCACTGCAGAGGAAAACATCATCCTTCCCATTTCCATCGCCGGCGACAAGCCGGATCCGGAATGGTTCGACACCGTCGTCGACATCCTCGGCCTCGAAGACCGTCTCCATCACCGACCGACCGAGCTTTCCGGTGGCGAGCAGCAGAGAGTCGCAGCGGCTCGGGCACTCGTGTCCCGGCCCGAGATCATCTTCGCCGACGAACCGTCCGGCAACCTCGACTCAAAGTCGGGGACCGAACTCCTCGAGTTCATGCGCAGGGCCGTCCGTGAGCTCGGTCAGACCATCGTGATGGTCACCCACGATCCTCTCGCGGCTAGTTACGCCAACCGGGTGGTGTTCCTTGCCGACGGCAAGGTCGTCGATGAGATGGACGACCCGACACCAGCCTCGGTCATCGACCGGATGAAGACCCTGGGGGGCTGAGCCATGATCCGCACTGCAATCAAAGGCCTCACGGCCAACCGGCTGAGGATGGCTCTCACCGGGCTCTCCATAATCCTCGGGGTTGCCTTCGTCGCCGGATCGTTCGTTTTCACCGACACGATCAATGCCCGCTTCGAGAAACTCTTCACCGGCGTCTACGCCGGGGTCGATGCAACGGTTCGCCCCGACGAAGCGTCATCAAGCCCAGGCGAGGCATACCTCGATGAGACACTCCTCACCGAGGTACAGCAGGTTGAGGATGTCGACATCGCCGTTGGCTCGGTGGGTGGTTTCGCTCAGATGATCGACTCCAACGGGGAGCCGATCGGTGGGCAGGGCCCACCGACACTCGGGTTCTCCTGGATAGATGAGTCGACTCTCAACAGTCTCACCATCACCACGGACAACGGACGAGCCCCCACCGCCACTGGTGAAGTAGCCATCGACGTAGCCACGGCAGAGTCACAGGACCTGGAGGTGGGAGATGAGATCGCCATCCAGACGATCGGTGGCATCGACACGTTCACCATCGTCGGCCTGGCCAACTTCGGAAGCGAGGACAACCTCGCTGGAGCCACTCTTTCGGCCTTCGAGCTGGAGCAAGCTCAGGTGCTCTTCGACCTGGAAGGAAGACTCTCGGCTATCGATGTGCTCGCCGTCGATGGAGTCGGAGCTGAGACACTCGTGGCCGAGATTACGACCATATTGCCCGACACCGCCGAAGTCGTGACTGGAGAACAGCAGACCCAGGAGCAGCTTGATCAGGTGACGGAAGGGCTCGGTTTTCTCAGCACGGCCCTCCTCGCTTTTGCAGGCATCGCTGTATTCGTTGGTGCTTTCGTAATCCAGAACACCTTCCGGATCACGGTTGCTCAACGGGTTCGGGAACTGGCCCTGTTGCGGGCAGTTGGAGCAACCGGGTCGCAGGTGACTGTTCTGGTTCTGATTGAAGCCGCCATCATTGCCGTGATTGCTTCGGCGATAGGTGTCCTGGCCGGCATCGGTGTTGCCCAACTGATCAAGATGGCCATGGACGCGGTCGGATTGGGCATCCCCGACGGCCCGCTGACCATCCAGGCTCGCACGGTCGTTGTTTCGATGACTGTCGGCATCGGAGTGACGCTGTTTGCAGCGCTGCTGCCCGCTCGCCGGGCATCGTCGATCCCACCGGTTGCCGCAATGTCAGAGACAGGAGCGAGGACAACACCAAAGTCTCTCCGCACCCGGGCGATCGTCGGGTCAACCCTCACAGCCGTGGGTGTCGTGGCTATGACATTCGGGCTCCTGCTCGAGAATGGCGCCTCGCTGCCCCTTGTCGCAACCGGAGCCATCGGCCTGTTCATGGGCATGTCGACCCTGGCACCACTGGTGGCCGGACCGGTGGCTCGACTGCTGTCGGCACCGATGCGTGGCATCACAGGGAAACTCGCAAGAGAGAACACGATCCGACAGCCGCGGCGGACCGCTTCGACGGCATCTGCGCTGATGATCGGCGTCGCCCTGGTCGCCTTCACATCGATATTCGCCGCCTCCATCAAAGCATCGGTCAGCGACACCCTCGAAGAGTCGTTCCCGGCGGATCTTGCTTTCGCCTCGACGAACTTCAGCGTCGGTGTCAGTCCGGTTGCC
>QIDW01000139.1 GCA_003230435.1 Acidimicrobiia bacterium
CAATCGTCCCCTCGGGCCCCGCTGACGCCTCATCCATCTGCGTGATGAGACTTGATGTCCATTGGTGTCCCAGCGCCACTTCGATGACCACCCCGTCACGCTCGAGCGTCTCTCGATCGAAAGGGAGGGCTGCTACCTGCTCGGTCGCGGTGGCGAGCAACTCGTCCATTGAGGCACCCCACTTCCTGGAGAGCTCGACAGGAACAACAAGAGCACCCCAGGTCACGACGGCCCTCAGATGTTGGCCGATCTCGGTCGAATCCACCCATTCGGGCAGTTCGTCCTCTGTTGGGTCGACGACGAGGAGGCGCAGCCCGGATACCGCGTCGCGGTATCGAGTGGGAAATCTGGCACACGACGGAGCCTCTGCGAAAGGCGTCATCTGCGCAACCGTACGGTGGTGGAATGGCTGTTGAAAGGGGGCTGAGCCCCTTGTCGAATTGGATTCGATCGACCATCACCGGGGTAAAGCAGCCAGATTCTACGACCCTCTAGACACGGCCGAATAAAACAACCATATGCTCTATCATATGGTCATGGCAAGACGTGAGGTGTTGGTCCAGCTCGACGACGCTTTGGTTGCGAAGCTGGATGAGGTTGCGAAGCGGACCGAGGTGAGCCGGTCCGAGCTGCTACGACGAGGGGCACTCGCCGTACTCCAGGCCGACGAATGGGCCCGAGCCGACGAACGGCTCATAAAGGGGTACACCAAACACCCGCCGGATCCGGCGCTACTGGAAGCGTCTCGACGGCTTGCGGCCGAAACCGCCCCAGAGTGGTAGCTCGAAACGACATCGTCTGGGCAGACCTCGGGCCGCCTGCAGGTCGACGGCCGATATGCGTCCTCACCCGGGATACAGCGATTCCTCTCCTGAACCAAGTGACATGTGCCCCCATAGGCCGGACGATCCGGGGAATCGCTTCCGAGGTAGAGGTGGGACCCGAGCACGGCCTGCCCGAGCGGGCAGTGATCAACTGCGACAACATCATCACTGTCGCCAAGACAGATCTCGACCAAGACCCGATCGGCAAACTCGACAGGGGCACCCGGACGGAATTGGACCGCGCTATCCGCTACGCCCTCGACATCATCTACTAGGAGTGCCACAAGGTGAATGGCACTAAATGTCGCAAGCGGCGCCGACGGCAAAGCAGCCACATCACGTAGCGCTATCTGAAGCTTCGGATTCCCAACCATCTCGCCGATGATTACCTAGAACAGGCCTGCCCTGGAGTGGGTTTGAAGAAAAACGTCGACCAAGTGGCCGCTCTCGACCTGTTGAGGGACGAGGGACGGATCTCCGATGAGGAGTACGAGGATCTGAAGACAGAGGTCCTCGAGATTGCCGACGTCCCGACGGGCGAATCGGGCGAGAACGAGGAGCAGAACCCATCGTCTGCAGAATCAACCTCCGCTCGGTCAGGTGATGGCCAACCCGAGAAGTCTGAAGACGCACGTTGGCCGGCACTACGAATAGACCTCTCACCGGTCTACCTCGGTGTCCTCCTCATCACATCCGTGGTTCTCCTCCTTGCCAGTTCGTTGGGGATGCTGTCATGGCTGGTGACAACGGTGGCCATTCTGGGGCTGGGAGCGACACTTGTTCAGGGTGGGCACTGGGTGACTATCGCCGGGGGTGTGGCCGTCGCCGGGATCGTGATCGTCGGTCTCCTTGGTGGTGGCGACAATCCGTCAACGGGGCAGGGGCCCGTCGACAATGTCGAACTGGCTCCGGCGGCTTCGGCACCCACCGTGCCCGGCTCCCTCGGCATCAACCTCGAAGATCTGACCGATCTCTGGAACTTTCCGGCCGGGCCACCCAGGATCACTAGCGGCCTCGTTCGCAACAACGAACCCGGCCAATACGACAGTTTCATCTACCGCTTCGGCGACTGGGGACGTCTGGCCGGTGCGTATGACCCGTCGACCGACGCTTTGTATGCCCTGTTGGCAACTGGCCAACTCAGCAACGAGGCAACGGCCCAGTTGTACCTGCATCTCTGTTTCGTGCTCAACCCGTACTCCCAGGGGTGCATCGACTCCTACTTCGAGAAGGGGCTTGCCGACGGCACCCTCGCCGACTTCGGTGGGGTGTCGTATAAGGCTGAATGGC
>QIDW01000332.1 GCA_003230435.1 Acidimicrobiia bacterium
TCCGACTGCTTGCCGCTACCTACGCAGAATTGGTCGAGGGGCAGACGCGAGAACTTCAGTTGGAGGGCGATCTCTCTCATTCGATTGAGGAGTACAACCAGGTGATCGGTGGCAAGACGGCATCACTGATCAGAACCTCTGCCCGTCTCGGAGCGATGGCGTCTGACGCCGATGACACCGTCGTTGACGCACTGTCGACGTGGGCTTGGGAAGTCGGGATGGTCTTTCAGATTGCCGATGACGCCCTCGACTTGGTGGCCGACGAGCAAACCATCGGCAAACCGGCTGGGTCAGATATCCGCGAGGGCACGTTCACCGCACCGGTGCTTCTTGCCGCCAACGGCGCCGACGGAGCGAGGGTGCGAGAGTTGCTGGACCGCGCCATGCCCTACACCGACGAGACTGTCAGGGAAGTCATAACCCTGGTGCGGGCCGGCAGGTTCGTGGACCGGGCGATGGAACGACTGGTTGTGGCGGGGGATGCCCTCGCCCAGCTGCCCCAAGGTGAGCCCAGACTGATTCTCGAGAAGCTCGGTCGTTTCCTGGTAGATCGTGTCGAGGCGTCCCGCTCCTAACGATGTGTCGTGTGCGACCTATTCGGCTGATCCCCGTTCGGGACGGAGCGTGGGGAACAGGATCACCTCTCGAATATGGGCCTGGTCGGTGAGCAGCATCACCAGTCGGTCGACGCCGATACCCAACCCACCCGTAGGCGGGAGCCCGTACTCCAGAGCCAACAGATAATCTTCGTCGACCGGGTGAGCCTCCTCGTCACCCGCCTCTCGCGCCGCTGCCTGGGTCTCAAACCTCGCCCGCTGATCGTCGGGGTCGTTCAGTTCGCTAAACGCATTGGCGTACTCCGACCCAGCGATGACAAGCTCGAACCGGTCTGCCAGCCTTGGATCATCGGCGTTTCTCCGAGAAAGGGGTGACACCTCAATAGGCTGATGGGTCACGAACGTCGGCTCCCATATCGAGGCTTCGACTGCCTCTTCGTAGATCTCGGAGAGAAGCTTGCCAGCGCTCCAACCCTCCTCGTATTCCACGCCAATGTCACGGGCGAACTCCCGTAGAGATGCGACCGGCGTGTCGAGGCTCACCTCGGCGCCCACTCTTTCCGACACCAACTCCGTAAGCGTTGCCCGACGATACGGACCACCAAGATTCAGCTCTCGTCCCTGGTACACGATGTCGACGCCCCCTCTTGCCGCCACGGCAACAGACACGAAAACCTCCTCGACGAGTTCCATGATGTCCCGGAAATCTGCAAGAGCCTGATAGGCCTCGAGCATGGTGAACTCGGGATTGTGTGTGGAGTCGATGCCCTCGTTTCGGAAGATGCGGCCGATCTCAAAGACCCTCTCCATACCCCCTATCACGAGCCTTTTCAGATACAACTCCGTGGCGATCCTCAAATACATCTCGACATCAAGAGCCTTGTGCTCGGTGACAAACGGGCGAGCCATGGCTCCGGTCGCTTGGTGGAGAAGGACCGGCGTTTCCACCTCGACGAATCCACGCCGGGAAAACTGGTCCCGTAGCTCCGACACGATCTTTGCCCTGTCCGTCGCCACCGCTCGAGCCTTTTGATTGACCATCAGGTCCACATAACGGCGACGGCTTCGCTGCTCCACATCGTGAAGGCCATGCCACTTGTCGGGGAGGGGTCGCAACGACTTCTGGAGCAGGTCGAGCTCATCGACTTTGACACTCAACTCCCCTCTTTTGGTAGTCATCACGATGCCGCTCGCCCCGATCCAGTCGCCGAGGTCAAACGTGGAGAATTCTTCCGCGAGATCTTGGCCGGCCGTCTTTCGGTCGACGAACAGTTGGATGGTCCCGCTCACATCCTGGAGGGTGCCGAACTGAAGTTTTCCGAAGGATCGATGAAGCATCAACCGCCCGGCCACCGACACCCGTTCATCAGTCAAGGCTGCGGGTTGCAGATCGTTGAATCGGGAATGAAGGTCGGCTGCGAGATCGGTTCGGTCGAAGCGGTGCGGGTAACCACCACTGGACAGCACGGCCTCGTGTTTACTGCGTCGGCCCTCGATCAGCTGATCTTCGGTGGTCTCGTTGTGTTCACTCATCGTGTGCGATGAATGATGGCACCGTCGCTCTACTCCTCCGGGAGTTGGGACGGAGTTATCACAGGCCACTGCGAATCGAGTTCAGCCTTCTCGGAGCGGTAGTCGTCTCGCCGTTTCCAGAACTTCGTCTTCCATAACTTGAATCGACGTTTCTCCGGATCGTGGTGCTCCACGCCGCTGGTTTCCGGCTTGCGGGTGCGTTTGGCCTCGGGCAGTACGACATCATCGAGATCGTCTGCCATATGCAGCATTTGGTTGGTGGTGTGGCGCGCCGTTCGGTGCTGCTGTCTGCGCTCGTCGCGCGAAGGACGACTCTTGTCGTATCCTGGGATTTCCTGGCGATGCTTTCGCGACCGTTTTGCCATTTATCG
>QIDW01000091.1 GCA_003230435.1 Acidimicrobiia bacterium
GATCGTTGACTGTGTCTCGTATGTAGTCGAGCACTTGTTGCTGACGTTCGCTGAGCATCTGACTCCTCCATCGAACTGGTGTTCTGTCACGCTACCGGGTTGAAGCAGCAAAACCAAACACCTGTTCGACTTGACGCCGAACACATGTTCGCTATCATATCGAACACACGTTCGCCTAAGACGAGCGTGGCCCAACAACTAGCGGGCCCGATCAGGAGGGAGACAAATGCAACAGACGGCCAAACGCCAGCTTTCCGTCCGGCTGTCGGTGTTTATTGCTGCCGTCTTCCTTCTGATCGGAGGGGCTGCCGACGCTGAAGGCCCCCCGCCTCCGACAGTTGAATACGTCGTGGCTCGAGGAGATACGTTGTGGGCAATCGCTGCCGACCGTGTGCCACCCGGTGAGGACATACGCCGTCTCATCGCCGACATCCGCGAAAGCAGCGGAATTCAGTCGAGTGTGATCTATCCCGGTCAGGTCCTCCTCATCCCAAAGGGCTAACCCGAAGTTTTGGTTTACGCTGAGGTGATGCTCTGTCCGTCATGCGGTGCCACCGATACCCGGGTGATCGACAGCCGCCCGGCCGAAGGCGGTGGTGCGATCAGACGTCGACGCCGGTGCGAAGTGTGCGACCATCGGTTCACGACGTATGAGCGGCTTGAACCCCAACTCGTCGTTCGGAAGAGAAACGGGCGCTTAGAGGCGTTCTCGGCTCCCAAACTGGCATCCGGTGTTTCTGCCGCACTTGCCGACCGAGCCGTATCCGGCTCCGACGTTCAACACCTCGTAGCAGAGGTGGAGGCCTCGTTACGCGCCCAAGGCCCCCAGGTGACCTCGGAGGAGATTGGGCGGGAGGTTCTGGAGCGACTCAAAGGACTCGACGAGGTGGCCTACCTGCGCTTCGCCTCGGTATACAAGGAATTTCAAGATGCGGCCGACTTCGAGAAGGAGATGGCCGAGTTGGAGTCAGCCGAGCAATAACTCGATAGTCGAGAGAGCCTTGTCGATGCGACTCTGGACCTTCGCTTGGACTTCGGACAATCCCGAATAGAGAATTCCCTCGGCGTTGGCTAGCCGATGGTTGAGTTCGTTTCCGACCGTGATCGCCCCCCACCTATCGCCCTTGCGGATGGCGTCCAGGTATCTGGTTTGAAGTGAATCGAGATCACCTGAGATGATTGCAAGTTCGGTTGTGACTGGCGACAGCGTGCCGGCGGGCAGGGCCGAGCGAACAGAGTCGAACTTCGACTGCCATTCCCCAAATTGCCTGGCTGCATCGTCGAGGGCGACGAGGCTTGCGTCCGTCTCGAACTCTGGAGCAGCAAGTATCGGGATCACCGCGGCGCGGTATGCGTAACTGGTTCCGAGTAGCCGTGAGGCGTCGAGAGCTCCGCTCGCTGAATCGGCTGCGCGGGTTCGGAAGGTTGCCTCAGATGAGGGGAGCGTTGCCGACGTCGTAAAAAGATCGCGCGCCTTGCTGTCCAGGGTGAGTAGCGCAGCCATGACGGTGTTGGGCATCAGCCCTTGATCAAGCAGGCGGTTGTTGAGTTCTTGTGCCGCCACGAGCTCTGGTGACAGGGCCGAAGCGCTGGTCTGGACCTTGGTGAGCGCCTCTGATGCAAGCGCAGCGGGCCGCTGGTAGATCCAGAAACCGATACCAATGAGGCCGGCAGCCATCAGAAGTGACGCTGATGCCAAACCCCAGCGAATCCGACCGCGTAACAATCGCGACCCGACTTCGGTGGGCTGCCAATCGACGAAGGGGTCGATCGCCGGGGCAATCTGCGACGTTGGTCGGGTAACAGCGGTGGTGGGAGGGACTGCCGTGGTGGTCCAGGTCCCGGCGATCCCCGGGGTGTCGATGAATCCCAGTGCTTCCATGGACGCAAGCCTCAAACGACGACGACGCGGGGCCGGAGGATTGGTCTTCTGAATTGTCGCCGTCATCGGGTTTACTCGCTTACAGTCGCTTGGTCATCCCGCCCGATGCCCCACGACACAATGCAAGCTAAGTTCCAACGTCTCGATAAACAAGTAACAATCCCCACAATCGCTCATATCGGCGATGCGGCGGTCGATCTTCACTGCCGGGATTCGCTGACATTGAAGCCGGGCGAGAGGGCGGCCGTGCGGACGGGTATAGCGGTTTCAATCCCGGAGGGTTTTGCAGGTTTCGTGTTGCCGCGCAGTGGACACGCCAAACATTCCGGCATCAGCGTTGTCAACGGCCCGGGTCTGATCGACTCCGGCTACCGAGGTGAAATCGACGTGCTTCTCATCAATCATGGTGAGAAGGCCGGTGATGGGATCGCTCAGCTAGCGATTCTTGCCGTACCACAGGTGGAATGGGTGGAGGTCGACGAGCTTGATGAGACCGAGCGCGGCGCCGACGGGTTTGGCTCCACGGGCAGGTGAGCACCTTTGGTTGAGGGGTGGTGAGGTCTACAATGGCGGCTGTCCATGCGGAAGTAGCTCAGTTGGCAGAGCGCAACCTTGCCAAGGTTGAGGTCGCGGGTTCGAATCCCGTCTTCCGCTCCAGTCGGTCGTGATGGCCACCAAATGGCGACGTGGCCGAGTGGTTAGGCGCGGGTCTGCAAAACCCGTTACACCGGTTCGATTCCGGTCGTCGCCTCGACGAGGTTCGCCTCGACAAAGGGGCTCTTAGCTCAGCCTGGTAGAGCGCTTGCTCGACACGCAAGAGGTCAGAAGTTCAAGTCTTCTAGGGCCCACGAAGAAAGACCCCCGGTTAACCCCGGGGGTTCTTTTGATTCTCATCCTCGCTGCTTTCGATCCCATGCATCTCGGTTATCTGCCAGCATTGGTCGAGGAGGTTGAAGATTATGGAGATGACCCAGGAACACAAAGATGCGCTTGCACAGGGCCGTACAGAGGCCAGGGCGATCAAGGCCTATTTGAAGACGATCGACACCCGAAAGCAGGGGCGTCCTGTATCGAGAGAGAGTCTTGTGAAGCGCTTAGACAGGACGAATAGGAGAATCGAAGACTCAGACGATCCTCTCAATATCCTCGATCTGATCCAAACCCGACTCGACATTCAGCTCGCTCTTTCCAAGCTGGAAGATGTGGAGAATCTCGACCAATTAGAGGCCGGGTTTGTGAGATTCGCAGCGTCGTACTCGGAGCG
>QIDW01000042.1 GCA_003230435.1 Acidimicrobiia bacterium
GAGGAGCGAGGCGCTGACCTAGCCGAAGTCTTGCTCTCACTTTCTGAAGATGTACGGGAAACACGGCGGGAGTCCATCAAGAGGACAGCCACCAAGCGCAGGGCTGCGATGCTCGTTCCGACCATCGCCATCCTCGCGCCGGTGTTGATTCTCTTTGTGGCGGCTCCGCTGCCGTACTTGATAACGAGCTGGCAATAGGGAGGTAAACATGCTGCCAGTAGTACGCGCATGGGCTCACGCCTTGCGCACCGATGACCGGGGACTGAATACAGCTGAGCTGATGGGAAACGCAGCTCTAGCGATCGCTGCTTTGGTCGTCATCTGGGGAGCGCTGCAGGCGCTTGGCTTGGACATCGTCGCGTGGATCAGAGGCGAGTTGATCGGAGGCTGACCGACCGGGGGGTCAGCTCCGTCCAGTTTCTTCTGGCATCGGCGCTGTCGCTTGTCCTCTTCCTTGCTTTTGCCAACGTTGTTGTCGTCCAATACGGGCGGGGAGCCATGCGCTCTGCCCTGGACCAGGGAGCCAGGGCAGGGGCCATCTCCGGATCGTCAGCAGATTGCGAGGTTCGTGCCGGCGACGTCATAGGCCAGCTACTGGGGGGTCGCATGTCCGATGGGATGACGATTGTCTGTGCCGTTTCTGGAGATGTGATGGTCGCCCGAGGCGAAGGCGTGTTCGAGACGTGGACTCCTCTGGCTCCCGACTTCGCAGTGACGTTGGTCAGCGAGGCCGCGCTCGAACCGTGGCCATGAGCGATACCGGCCACGCGGCCGTCGAGTTCGCCATGGCTGTCGCGGTGTTATTGCTCCCAGCAGCGTTGGTGGTGACGGCGTTCGGGCCCTGGTCGGAGCGTCGCGTCCTAGCGGAGTCGGCGGCTGCCGAGGCGGCTCGTGTCGCGGTTATCGAATTGGACCACGGGGCCGGAGTGGCAGTCGTTGCCCAGTCCATCTCGAACCACGGTCTGGACCCGGATTTCGTTCGGATCGGCTGGTGCGGTGCTGATCCAGGTCCGCTCAATGCGCCCGCCGGCGTCTGCCCCATGACCCGAGGCTCGTCGGTCGAGGCGCGGGTTGATGTTTGGACACCCCTGATTCGCACTCCCTGGGGAGACGTCGGCGGTCTGTGGGTTACAGCCAGTCACACCGAACCCATCGACCTCTATAGGAGCTTCGGATGAGAAAGTCAGAGCGAGGGTCGGTGACCATCTGGATGCTTGGTTTGTCGCTGCTCCTTTTGCTGTTCGGCGGCCTGGCCCTGGACTTCTGGCGAGGACTGGCCCTCCAGCGCGAGCTGGCAGCAGTGGCCGACTCGGCGGCGATCGCCGCAGCCTCGGGTATCGATGAGGAGTACTACCGCGCAACTGGGGAGGTGATCCTTGACGCGACCCGATCTCGGGTGTTGGCGCTGACTTCTGTCGCGGCACAAGACGTCGATCTCTCCAGTTTCTCGTCGACGACTTCGGCCGATCTCATCAGTGTCACCGTGGTTGTGATTGCGGAGTTGGAGTTAGGGCTGCTGGGGGTGTTCGTCGACGAATCTGAGCCGCTGATCGTTCGTGCATCCGCCACGGCGTCGCCGAGACGCGTGCCCTAGCCGGGGTCTCTAGCATCGGTGCCCATGAGAGCAATCCGCCTGGTTGAGTCTGGCAAACCCTTGGTCGAGGCAGACGTCGAATCCCCGCGGGTCGGACCCCATGACGTTGAGGTGCGCATCGAAGCCGCCGGCATTTGCCGCTCCGATGTCCACTACAGAGCCGGTACCCGTCCGGTGCCCGGCCTTCCGTTGACCCCCGGTCACGAAGTGGCAGGCACGGTTTCGGCCATCGGTTCCCATGTCAAGCGGATAGGGCCTGGTGACCGAGTAGCAATCCACTACCTGATCAGTTGCGGGGTTTGTGAGCCGTGTCTCGAGGGTCTCGGGCAGTTCTGTGAACCGGGTTTGATGATTGGCCTTGACCGGGACGGGGGATACGCCGAGGCCATCACAGTGCCCGAGCGCAACGCCTTCCCCATACCCGACTCGATTCCTGTCGAAGTAGCAGCCATCATGATGTGCTCCTCCGCGACCTCCTTGCATGCTCTTCGCCGCGGACGGCTGGAG
>QIDW01000148.1 GCA_003230435.1 Acidimicrobiia bacterium
GTTTCAACTGGGAGGAGAACGACACCGAAGGTTTCGTGGTCCGCGAGGGCCGGATTCCCACCGGTCCCGGTGAGGTCGCCATCGACGCCGCCACCGCCCGGGCCTTCGGGTTCACGGTGGGCCAGACGATCGAGATCCTCACCCCTGCGACGCCAGTCCGCCAGTACGAGCTGGTCGGCATCGCTGGATTCGGCGAGGCGGACAGCCTCGGGGGAGCAACATTCGCACTGTTCGACCTGCAGACCATTCAGCGTTTGATCGAACGAGAAGGGGAGTTGAGTGGCGCAAGTATCCAGGTCGTCCCCGGTGCCGATGTCGAGGTGGTCATCGGCAGGATCGTGCCGATGCTTGGGGATGACGCGGTCGTGGAGTCCGGCCAATCAGCCGCCGAGGAGCAGGCGGCCGGTATCCAAGAGGCGCTCGCCTTCTTCAACACGTTCCTGTTGACGTTCGGGTTCATCGCCCTCTTCGTCGGGACGTTCATCATCGCCAATACCTTCCGGATCGTGGTCACCCAGAGAACCCGTGAGCTCGCCCTCTTCCGAGCCCTTGGCGCCACCTCCAGGCAAGTGAATCTGATGGTGCTCGCGGAAGCGGTTGTCGTCGGGGCCTTCGCCTCGGCCGTCGGGATCGTGGCGGGCATCGGTCTGGCATTTGCCCTGCGGGCGGGATTGGAAGCGTTCGGCATCGACCTCCCGACCGGTCCCCTCGTCATCACACCGCGGACGATCCTTGTCGGCATGGTGGTTGGCGTCGTGGTAACGGTGGCATCAGCCATCCTGCCGGCCCGGAGGGCCTCGCGCGTTCCTCCTGTGGCGGCGATGAGCCAGGATCTGGTGAGGCCGCGGCGGCGCGCTCTTCGGCCAAGGGCGCTGACCGGAACGATCGTGACTTCGCTCGGCCTTGCCGCACTCTTCTTCGGGCTGTTCGTAAAAATCGACGGGGGTCCGCCCGAGATTGCTTATGTGGGGCTCGGCGCTGCAATCACGTTTGTTGGTGTGGCAGTTCTCAGCCCGCTGATCGCCCGGCCCGTCGCGGGCGCCATCGGCGCACCGTTCGCACGCCTGTTGAGAGTTCCCGGACGTCTGGCGCAGCAGAATGCCGTGCGGTCTCCGCGGCGTACGTCGGCTACAGCTTCGGCGCTGATGATCGGGATCGCTCTCGTCACCCTCGCCTCGATCATGGCGGCATCGATTCGGGCCGTGGTCGACGAGGTTCTCGACATGGGAGTGGAAGCCGACTTGATCGTGCGCTCGACCAACGACTTCGACCCGACTGCCGGTTTCACCCCCGAGCTGGGCGTCCGAGTCGCAGCCGACCCCAGCTTCTCCGATGGCACCCGAATCCGGGTAGGACCTGCTCTCATCGACGACGATGAGACGTTCGTATCCAGTTTCGCCGACAACTACACGGACTTCTTTCCCTACGAGGCCCTTGAGGGAACCACGACACTCGGGGCAGGTGGGTTGCTCGTGGACAAAGGCGTTGCCGAGACCCGCGAGTGGGCACTCGAAACCGTGGTCGTGCTTACCTTCGAAGACACCGGACCCCAGTCGTTCACGGTCGTGGGCATCGCCTCAGGGCCCGCCTATTCGGGGGTGATCGCGATGAGCGAAACCGCCTATGAGGCCAACTTCGGCACACCCACCGATGCCCAGCTCTACGTCGTTTTGGCCGATGGGGTGACTCTCGAAGAGGGCAAAGCGGCGCTCGAGACGCTGGCACAAGACGTTCCGACGGCGCAGGTGCAGACCTTCGATGAGCTCCGCACGGACGCCGAACAGCAGATCAACCAACTTCTCGGCCTCATCACAGGGCTGCTCGGGCTGGCGGTGTTGATCTCCCTGATCGGTGTGACCAACACCATGACCCTTTCGGTAATCGAGCGCACCCGTGAGATCGGGCTTCTGCGAGCGGTCGGCATGGACCGCCGTCAAACGCGTCGCATGATCCGCTCCGAGGCGTCGATAATCTCAGTTTTCGGTTCCCTACTCGGCGTCGTGATCGGAATCTTCTTCGGCTGGGCGATTCTCCGGGCCCTGGAGTCTCAAGGTTTCACGACGTTCGTGATCCCGGTCGGGAGCCTGGTCGCCACAGGGGTCCTCGGTATCGTGTTTGCCTCTCTTCCGGCCTGGCGAGCCTCGAAGTTGAACGTGCTCGAGGCAATCGCCTACGAGTGACGAGGGTGCTCCAATCATGGAAGTTCACAGCCTGACCCGCTCCGAGGTCGGGTCGTAGAGCGGTCTGATCGAGGCGCTGGCTGAATAGTTCCGATTCACGATCTCGACTTCCCAGATTCCGTTCTCCAGATACGCACCTGTCACGGGTTCTTCGGCCTCGATCATCGCCAGACCGACAGCGCCACCCAACGTAAACCCGTAGGACGCGGAACGGACGTGACCCACCGGCTCCCCGTTCCTATGCACCACCTCACCGTGGAACATCAGCGGCTCGGGGTCGTTGACCAAGACCTGAACTAGTCGTCGGTTCGAGGGGCGGGCCGCCAACTGGCTCACTACCCGGTCTCGGCCGATGAAACCCCCGGGTTTTTCCATGTCCACCGCGAAGGTGAGTCCAGCCTCGACTACTCCGTCGGTGTTGTCGATGTCGTGCCCGTAGTCCCGATATCCCTTTTCCATGCGAAGACTCGTCAGCGCTCTCAACCCGGCGTGACGGAGCCCAAGGCGTTCGCCGGCTGCAACCAGACGGTCATAGACATCCACCGCGTCACGGGCGGGAATGTAGAGCTCGTAGCCGAGTTCACCTAGATACGTGATGCGGACACAGAGAACCGCCACCGAGTCGATGTCGATCTCCATCGCGGTTCGGAACGGGAAACCGTCATTGGAGAGGTCGGCTGGAGTGACCCGTTGCATCAACTCCCGGGAGAGCGGTCCCTGGATGTTGATTTGCGCGTAGTCCTCGGTCACATCGGCGATGGACACGTCCATGTGACCGGAGGTTTGTCGTCGCATCCAGGTTTCGACGTGACGGTGGGCGGTATCGGTGGCGACGACCCAGAAACGCCCCTCGTCGAGCTTGGTGACAGTCAGGTCTGCTTCGATGGTGCCTCGCGAGTTGAGCCATGGGGTGTAGGTGATGATCCCGGGCTCACCGTCGACTCGATTGGCGGAGATGAGCTCGAGCAGTGTTCCGGCGTCGGGTCCCTCGACGATGAACTTGGACATGAACGACATGTCCATCAGCACCACGCCATTGCGGGCTGCTTCGTGCTCGGCGCGCCAGTAGGGGAACCAGTTCTCACGCCCCCAGGAGAGCTGCTCGACGATTGGCTCCACACCATCCGGCGCATACCAGTCGGCACCTTCCCAGCCACTCACCTCCCTGAAGTAGGCGGCACGCTCCGCGAGGCGGTGGTGAATGGGTGACAGCTTGGCGCCGCGTGCGGTCTGTGGTGAGCGGTTCGGGTAGTGGGCCCGGTAGACCATTCCGAGCGACTCTGCGGTGCGGGCGCGAAGATACTCCGGGTCCGCCTGATAGGACCGCATCCGGTCGATGTTGAAACCTGTCACGTCAACGTCGGGCGTGTCGTTGATGATCCAGTGGGCGAGCACCCGGCCCAGGCCGCCTCCGGTGAGGATGCCAACCGAGTTCAACCCAGCCGCCACGAAGTAGTTCTTCAGCTCGGGAGCTTCACCGACAATGGGCTGGAGGTCGGGGGTGAAGCTCTCCGGTCCGCAGAAAAGCTTGCGAATTCCGGTCTCCTTCGAGATCGGCACCCGCTCCATCGCACGTTCGACGTAGGGCCCCATGCGATCCCAGTCGGGTTGAATCTCGCCGAAGACGAAGTCTTCCGGCACGCCTTCCACTT
>QIDW01000314.1 GCA_003230435.1 Acidimicrobiia bacterium
TCATCGCGATGTTCACGATCGGCGGACTTTCGGGTGTGACCCATGCAGTCGTGCCTTCAGACTGGCAACAGACCGACACCTACTACATCGTTGCTCACCTTCACTACGTCTTGTTTGGCGGTTCGGTGTTCGGGTTGTTCGCCGGGATGTACTACTGGTTCCCCAAGCTGACCGGGAAGGTCATGAACGCGAAGCTCGGGAAAACCCATTTCTGGCTGATGTTCATCGGCATGAACACCACGTTCGCACCCATGCACTGGCTCGGGCTTCAGGGGATGGTGCGACGTACCTGGAAATACGCTCCCGAGACCGGTTTGGAGCCTTGGAATGTTGTGGTGACCATTGGCGCTTTCACCATCGCTTTGAGCGTCGCAGTCTTCATGTACAACTGGTTCCACAGCCGGAGACATGGTGAGGACTCCGGGCTGGACCCCTGGGATGCAAGGACTGTCGAGTGGACGATCCCCAACCCGACTCCCGAGTACAACTTCGCCGTTGCGCCGGTAATCTCGAAATTGGACCACTTCTGGCATCTCAAGTACGACCAGGACGATGAGGGTCGCGCTGTCCGCAAAGAAGATGCCGACCAGATCGTTGCTGAACTGGAACATGTCGGGCTCAATCCGCCCGAGCCAATACACCTACCCAGCCCGTCCTACTTCCCACTGATCATGGCTGCCGGCCTCCCACTCATGTTCTACGGGGTCATCTATCACACGACTGCATGGGGCAAGGCTCTGATCGCAATCGGCGCGGTGGTTTCCCTTGCTGCCGTGATCGGTTGGGCTATTGAACCGGTCGAGAAGCCCCACGACGATCCTGGTGGAGAGAGGCTGGAGGAGGTGGAAGCCGGTGTCTGATGTGACACGCGACGCTCCTGTCTCTCATCACGAAGAGCACGAGTCGACCGGGATCGAAACCCGCAAGCTCGGAATGTGGGTTTTCCTCAGCTCCGAGTTTTTGTTCTTCGGGGCGCTGATCTCGAACTACCTGCTCTACTCAAACAGGGGCGGCTTCGAGGGGATCTACCCAGCGCAGATCTATGACATCCCATTCACGTCTGTCAGCTCGTTCGTGTTGTTGATGAGCTCTCTGACCATGGTCCTCGGTCACAATGCGCTGAGTAGGGGCGACCAGAGTGGAACCCGAACCTGGCTGTTTGCCACGGCGTCTCTGGGAGCTGTCTTCCTCGGTGGCCAGGTGTTCGAGTTCACAGAGTTCGTCACCAAGTACGGCATGACTCTGTCAACCAGCCCAGCGGCGTCGGCGTTCTACTTGCTCACGGGTTTCCACGGGGCGCACGTGGCGATCGGCGTGATCATGCTCCTTTCGCTGTGGGGGATCTCACGTCGCAAGGGTGGTCTCAGCGAGACGCAGGGCATGAGCCTCGAGCTGGTCGGCCTGTACTGGCACTTCGTGGACATCATTTGGATCGTCATCTTCACCGTCGTTTATCTGCTCTCGGTGCCTCCAGCATGACGGCCGAGCACGACACCCACCCGTCGCCGGCCCAGTATTGGAAGATCGCTGCGCTCCTGGCGGTACTCACGGCTTTCGAGGTGGCGATGTTCTACATCGATCGATCGCTCGGACTCGGTGCTCTCAACGCCCTCATCCTGATCTCTCTCGCGCTGCTCAAGTTTGTGATCGTGGTCGGCTGGTACATGCACCTCCGATTCGAGAACGCTATCCCCAACCGATTCTTCACCGCCGGCGCGATCCTTGCCCTAGGCCTCTATCTGGTGGTCCTGTCGGTGATGGGTGCCGTCGTAATCCGGGGTTAGACCTTTGATACCCGCCTGGCACCCCCACTTCGGTCTCTGGATCTTGCTCTTCATCCTCGGATTTGGTTATTGGTATGCCAACACGAGCATCCGGACCCGAGTCGGGAATGTCCCGCCGGGTCCAACCCGCCGACAGTGGTGGCAGTGGTATCTGGCACTTGCCTTGATGTGGGTTGTCTCGGGCTGGCCCCTGCATGACATCGGCGAGGAGGCGCTGTTCACGGTGCATATGGTCGAGCACATCGTTCTGACCCTGGCGGTGCCTGCCTTGCTGCTCATGGGTACGCCACGCTGGCT